>CAIOOC010000589.1 GCA_903859795.1 uncultured Bacteroidia bacterium | reverse complement strand
GGGCACAATATATGTTTTACCTCCAATACGATCTTTTGAATCTAGCGTTACCTCACCATTAAAACTCTCATTT
Source organism: uncultured Bacteroidia bacterium (assembly GCA_903859795.1). Lineage (GTDB taxonomy): Bacteria > Bacteroidota > Bacteroidia > Bacteroidales > Prolixibacteraceae > JAAFHB01. The sequence goes on along the minus strand of CAIOOC010000589.1, from coordinate 14,912 downwards.
TCGTCGATCTTTACAGTTATTCCGTTAGCATATTTAACGGGCTGTCCGATAAAGACCACCGATGCTTCATTTTCCACTGCTTTTGTGGTTGGCAGGGACCCATCACAGCCAAATTTTTAAGCGTATTGAACTAACTTATATGTGTGATCTTTTAAGCAATAAGTGTCAAAAGCAAGGATTTCACTCCCTCCTGAGTGTAAAAATTTGTTGTCTATACAGATTCTTCTATAGCTGTTATCCAGATAGAATTGAAATCATTTTATTCGACCCTGATGGCAAAAAGAATTATGCAAAGTTTATAATATTCCGTGTTCGTTACCGGAAATAAGATTTCCATCATTCTTGATGAATAATCTTAGGTTTCAGATTTGAAAATAGTTCGGATATCATGGAAATGAGTTGGGCTAAACTACAATTAGAAGATGTTATTCAGTTATATATTAAGACTATATACAAAATAATGTTTGTATCCTAATCTAACCGGTACCTTCCAGGATAATTCCAATATAATTATTTAAAATTCGTATTCGGTTCGAGCAATCAGGAATCGTTTACGCACACGGACCTAAAGATTGCGTATTTTGATTGCTAAATAAAAGAAATATCGATGAATTTGGGATCTGGTCAAAAAGCCCCCGCAATGAAAATCAGTACCAGAGATAATCAATCTAACTTATAAATTTACCTCACCAGATGATTCAACTCAGTTATTAGGGGATCACTCCTGCGTCGGGCGAAGTGCGCACCCTATAAAATCTGTCAGACCAGAAAGGATGACACAATCACTTTCAATTAAATGATTCGGTAAATCTCCATGATCTCCTTCAATATATTGTCAAAATCAATCTTAAGATCTATAAGTTTACCTGTGTGTATATCAAAGACCCATCCATGAACCGTAAAGTCCCTGTCCTTGTATGCGTTTTGCACATCAGAAGTTTTAATAATATTGACGCATTGTTCCTGAACATTCAATTCCACGAGCCGCTTGTATTTGGCCTCTTCGCCTGTTATTGAATCGAGTTCCGCTTTATGTAACCTGTAAACATCCCGGATGTTTCGCAACCAGGGGTTCAGAATTCCCATATCGGCAGACTGCATGGCCGCTTTTACACCATTGCAGTAATAGTGGCCGCATACCACAATATGATTTACCTTTAAATGGCTAACTGCATAGTTGATCACCGACATGGCACTCAGATCGGTATTGGGAACCATATTGGCAATATTGCGATGTACAAAAACTTCCCCCGGCTTGGTTCCCATCAGTTCCTCGGCGGTTACACGACTGTCGGAACAACCAATGTATAAAACCTTAGGACTTTGACCCTGTGACAGGTTTGTGAAAAAATTGGCATCCGTTTTAAGTTTTTGTTCAATCCAAAGCTGGTTATTCAAAAAAATCTGAGCTAAATCCATTTATAAATATTTTATGTAATAATTATCCAGTAAATCCTATCGCCCCTGCAATGGCATTGATGCAACGTAAAAGCTCAAACAACAGAGTATCGCTCTTTTCCTTACTACCGCTTTCATTACTTTTACGCCATTGTCTGAGCAAATGTACCTGATGTTTATGCAGTGGTTCCATCGCTTCAGCTCTCAGAAGTGTAGAGTAGTAATGATTTACCCTCCTTTCTGAAAGAGGTATGTTCAAAATAAAATCGATCATGTGCCTTGTGCGCGACAACTCATCGAGCATCAGAGTTAAAAAATCTTGGTTTTCAGGAACTTCAGAGGCCAGTTCAGCATATTGCCTGAAAATTGCTTCATCAGATGAGGCAATGCTCGAATCGACATTGGTAAGAATGTATCTTATAAATGGATCAGTTTTGACCGAGTTTTTAAACCTTTCAAATTTATCGGGATTCTGTCTCTGCATCGCCTCAAGGGTGGTGCCAACGCCATACCAGCTGGTAATGTTGAATCTGCATTGACTCCAGCTGAATACCCATGGAATTGCCCTAAGATCGTTAAGCGATCGGGTACCGGTACGTCGTGACGGACGGCTCCCAATTTTACTTTGTTCAATTGCATCAATGGGTGTAGCCTTCTCATAAAAGTTTATAAATCCTGGCTTTTCAATGAGTTCTTTATAAACTGTCATACTCCTTGAAACCAGGAAATTAAATTCCGAGGTCAGCTCGTGTTCTCTAAGTTCGTTGTTACTTTGCTGCATTGTCGCCGACAAGGTTCCGGCAGTTAAAAGTTCAAGATTATATACCGCATTGTTTTTGTTCGCATATTTCCGTTCGATAGTCTCCCCCTGCTCGGTAAGCCGGATATCTCCATTGATGGTTCCGGGCGGGAGTGCGCGCAGAAACCAGTGAGTCGGTCCGGCCCCACGGCTTATCGATCCACCTTTCCCATGAAAAAACCGGATTTTGACATTATGCTTGATCCCAATTTCGGCGAGTTTCAATTGTGCTTCATACAAATACCATTGACTGGCAAGAATTCCACCGTCCTTATTGCTATCGCTGTAACCTATCATCACCTGCTGCACCCGGGTGACTAATGAGTTGTTCCTTTGCTGCAACCTCAGACTGTTTTGGGTAACCTGGTGTGATAAAAATTCATCAAGTATCTGTGGACTCCGTATTAAATCTTCAATCGTCTCAAAGAGTGGAACCACCTGTAAACCAGAGGCAAGACCTTCCGGCGTACTAACCAGCAGACCTGCCTCTCGTTCGAGTAAATAAACGACAAGCAGATCTGAAACATTTCGGGTCATACTTACAATAAGAGAACCAAATGCTTCATCGCCGTATTTATTCAAATGGTCTCCAACAACTCTGTAGGCATCAACCAGCGTCTTAGCTTCGGTTCCTATTGTTATATTAGGGTGAGTGAACGGACGGCAGGAGTTTATTTCCCTGTTTATAAAAGACATTCTCTCTGTTTCATTCCAGGTTATGAATGCCCCTCCGTCGAGTTGGGCTGCATGCATAAGTTGCGACAGGGCGATTTCGTGATACCTGGAATTTTGGCGGATATCGAGTTTCGCCAAATGAAATCCAAAAGTATTTACGATACGAATTATCTCATTGACATCGGTAGCCGCAATCTCAGCCGCTCCAAATAATCTCAACCCATGCTGCAGGATCTCCAGATCAACGACAAGTGACTGCGGATATTTGTAACTAATTTCATTTTCGAGGATCGCTGGTGTCTCCGCTTCAAGAGCAGAGACCGGAAGTTTTACAATCAAAAACGACAGATATTGTTTAAAGACTTCATTGGGATAATCGATTTTATAATGGCCAGAAAACTCCCTGACCTCGTTAAACAGCCTGTTGTAATTATCCTGAAATTCACCATCCAATTGATTTTCAATACAATTAAAGCTAAGATTTTGTTTTAATCCAATAAGTTCTTTTTTTATGACCTGAAAAGCTTTTAATCGGAGCTTAAGAAGGGTGTTTTGAGTTACCTCTGCTGTAACTAACGGATGTCCATCTCGATCGCCTCCCACCCAATTCCCGAAAGTGATTTTTGGAAAGTGAGTTGTTCCCCTGATTAACCTGGGATCAAATCCCGCCTCTTCCCATGCCTGAATCAACCGCCTGTCATGCAGAGTAATGACTTCAGGAAAAACCTGTGTCAAATAGTGAATGATATTATCCAGCTCGGAATCAATATCGGGCTTTTCGGTATATACATCAGAAATTCGCCATATGCGATGAAGACCAATCTTAATTCTCTTGCGATTTTCATCCTGCTCAAACTTGCTGTACATCTGGTTCTCACGCCTTACAACCAAAAGGTACAAATTTCGCAAATGTTCAAGCATAATGGTTGGTTTTGCCTCTGTCGGGTGAGCAGTCAATACCGGCTCTACTTTTATCTCTGAAAGTAATGAGGCAATCTCCTCCGCTTTAAAACCTTTATCCTTTAAAAGCTTCAGGTTATACGACCACAAACCGTCGATTTGGGAAAGCGAATTCTGATCCTCTTTCTTCCGGCGATTCTGAACCGCACCATTTACTTCCACAATATTCAGCAATTGAAAACAAGTCGAGTAAAGCTGCAAGTGCTTAGCTGAAAACTTCTTCTGCTGAAAAGTGAGTGATGAGCGAATCCATGGAATATCATTTGCCAGTTCAGCTTCACCAGATTCCATCAACACCTCTTGCAAACAATTCAAGAGAAATTCAAGATCGTAATACGACTTCCCCAATTTGCTCTTGACCTCCTCTAATGTACTCATTCAATCAAGTATTTGCGTTAATTATTAGACCACTAACCTACTCAGTTTTTATGTAAGTTGCTATTTAATACCAATTAAAAATAACAGGTTAATCACAAATTTGTTTTCGGTAGGATAAACGAAGGGTCAAACTAATAAATTTTATCCTTAACAACCATTCGTGCATATAGTTCTGATAACATGCATTTTAGAATTTATACCTTTTTGTATAATACCATTTATTATATTACATTTTGGCAAATACTGCTAAATTTTGAATAAAAATATAACTTTGCACTGACCAAATTTCAACAATAAATGAATTCACCATTTCAATATGGCAGGCTGGCAGCAGGTACAACATTTGTAAGCAGGCAATTGGAAAAACAACAATTGATAGTTAATCTTTCCTCAGGAACCAACACAATAATTATTTCTCCCCGACGTTGCGGAAAAACCTCACTTGTCAAAGAGGCTATGTCTGAATTGATTAAAGAGCATTTGGATATAAGTGTATGCTACATAGATGCATTTAAGGTACGAAACGAGCATGAATTCTACATGCTTTATGTCAAAGAGATAATAAAATCCACAAGTGCCACCCCGGAATCATTTATATTAACAGCAAAGGAGTTCCTTGGTGATGTTGCTCCGCGTTTTTCGACGGGATCGGATACTGAAAATGATTTCACAATTGAGCTTGAGCAAAACCTTACAAAGGGTAACGAGACCTACATTCTGGATCTTCCAGAGAGGATTGCCGATAAAACAGGAATGAGAATTATCGTATGTGTTGATGAATTTCAGAATTTAGCCCGGTTAAAGGAGTTTCCCGATCTGGAGTATAAAATTCACAGAGCCTGGCAAAGGCATTTGAAGGTTAACTTCTGTCTAAGTGGCAGTAAAAGGCAGGTCATGGGAGAGATTTTCAATACGCCCCAAAATCCCTTCTATCAATTTGGAGAGACCATTTTGCTTCCAAAAGTAGATGAGAATGAATGGATTCAATATATTATAGATTTGTATAAACGAACAGGCAAGTCAATTTCAAAATTGGTTGCAACCGAGCTTGTTCAGAAGGTGAAATGTCACACGTGGTATGTGCCGCAATATGCCCATTTTGCATGGATTTTAACTTCAAATAATACCACTGATAATATTTTATATGAGGCATTTACTCAATTAGTAAATACAAATTTACCTCTTTATAAGCGTGAATGTGAAGCTATGACTTCAAGTCAGCTTAGCCTCTTGATCGCCATTGCAAACAATGAAAAGGCGTTTACTTCAACGGCAGTAATGCAAACATATGGATTGGGAACACCACAAAATGTATCCAAAAATAAGGAGCTATTGCAACGGAGAGACCTGGTAGAAAAAACTACAGAAGGATTTGTATTTCTAGACCCGGTATTTGAGCTTTGGTTTACTGCTGAATACCTTCACAAATAAATAATTTTTTCTTCAAATTTGTCTCCTAAATCGGGTAACATTTCATTGCTGAAAGCTATTAACGTTTTACATCTTATCACAGATCCTTCCTTTGCCTATCTAATAATTTTATCTTCAGTTGCCATGAAAGCGACTTTCAACCTTGTTTTACTTCTGATTTTTATCCTCGGATTAGGTCATTCAGGTAGTTGTTATGCACAGACAGTTGCGACGGGACATGTGACAGCTGAAGTAATCGAATCGATAAGCGCAACCTCACAAGCTGTTACAAGTCTGGCCCTTAATACGGCAATTACCAATAGTATTCAGACGCAAGGGCAGCGATCACTGACATCCTCAATGATAAATCCGACGACCATCACCGTTAACTCGGGAAATAGCTTCACTGTCAATGTCGTTCTCAAACCAGAAAGTGGCTGCACAACTCAGCAAACCAGTTCTACGACGGGGACATCGTCCATTATTAGCGGAACGGATCTTAACCCAAAGTCCAATAGTTCTCAGCTCCAATCGATAAACGGAACTACAAATTTGTCGGACAGTCTTTTATCAGGGCAATACCGCGGTTCATACACTATCGTTTTTGCCTGCAATTAAATTAAAATTGATAGCTTAATCGCTGAACTCAGGAAGATTCTGGCTAAATGACGATTTGTTCTATTAAATAAGATTCCCCTGCCGTAAATAAATCAGTGATTTGCTGCCACTTTTTTTGCGGCTTGCAGCTAGCTTGATCGACATTAACAAATTGACTTTTACGCTTAAACTTATTCTAAAAGGTGCTACTCTCACACCATTGAAAATATGCCTGATGCTTGTTGCCACTCGCTCGCGATGCATCGGGAAAATACGAACGAAATTTATACCGATCAAAATAAACGCTATAAAACTGAGATTTTTGTAAGCCCGCAGACAAATATTTAGGAATACTTTCGCACGATCCATTCATCAAAATCTGATAAGTAATGTATAGCAACATTTCACACTATCCCCACGAAGTATCTGAAACTTGGTAAAAGTGTTGATTTGGCCAGATTAAATAATTTAATGAAATTGCACCTTGATCCACCGGATCAGTATTAGTCAATTATAAATTAAATAAATACATACATCTAACTATATGTCTGACAATTACCAATACGAACTCGAGTTCTCGGTTCGCGATTATGAGTGTGATTTACAGGGGATCGTTAATAACGGAGTTTATTTAAATTACTTCGAACACGCCAGGCACACCTTTTTAAACAGCAAAAACATCGATTTTGCCGGGCTCCATGCCGAAGGGATCGACCTTGTTGTTTCGCGGATTGAAATTGATTATAAATTCTCACTAACAAGTGGAGATATCTTTGTTGTTCGGTTGAACATTCAGAAAGAGGGTTTATTGAGGCTTGTTTTTGAGGAAGACATTTATAAGCTCCCGGAAAACAAACTGGTCGCCCGGGCAAAAGTAATAGGAGTCGGGTTAAAGCGGGGCAGACCTATGAGACTCGATGAAATTGCTGGATTTAAAGATCTGGTATAAATTATGGAATACCTTCCACTTATTGGTACTGTAGCTCTTTTAAATTTGCTTGCAGCTGTTAGTCCGGGGCCTGACTTCGTAATGACAGTCAGGAATTCGCTTGTCTATTCCCGTCGGTCAGGGATTTATACAAGTCTTGGGATAAGCATGGCCCTTGGAATACACCTTTTCTACTGTGCCGCAGGGATTGGATTCTTAATATCCAAATCGGTCATCCTGTTTTCGATTATAAAATTTCTTGGCGCTGGCTATTTGATCTATATGGGTATCGGATCAATAACGGCCAAGGGATCAAAAATAGATGCAACTGAAGCTCACGCAGGGAACGATCTGACACGCCTTCAGGCATTCAGGATGGGATTTCTGACCAACGTGCTGAATCCCAAAGCTACACTGTTTTTCCTTAGCCTTTTTACGTTTGTGATTGGCAATTCAACCCCCGTTTACATCATTATTACCATATCTGCTATTATCATATTCACCGCTTTCACATGGTTTACCATCGTCTCCATTTTTCTGGCGCAGCAGAAAGTTCAGCGGGTCTTTCTTAAATATGAGCAGGGGATTAACAGGACACTGGGAGGATTTCTTATATTTTTAGGGATTAAAGTCGCTCTCACTTTTCTGTAAATACTAGTCCAGATCCGGCTTCAGATTACCTCTCTTGCTGACTGGTTTGTGAACGGGAATGCACCAGTTCCAGGTTAAGGGATCCAATATATTGTTGTCGATTTCCGGTCAGATTCGGGCCTCTGCATAACTAATTAGCGATTGAAAAAATTCCTATATTTGTGAACTTTTTTAAAAGGAGTTTTTATAACGCTATGAGTAAGAAATTCAGGGAATACAAAGAGTTTGATCTGTCAAAAATTAACCAGGATATCCTAAAATTTTGGGAACAAAACGATACGTTTCATCAGTCGATATCTACGCGTGCTGACGGACCCACATTTGTATTTTATGAAGGGCCTCCATCGGCTAACGGATTGCCGGGAATACATCACGTGGTTTCACGCGCTATAAAAGACATTTTCTGCAGGTACAAAACACAACAGGGATATTTGGTCAAGCGAAAGGCCGGCTGGGATACCCATGGTCTTCCTGTCGAATTGGCGGTAGAAAAGCTATTGGGAATAACAAAGGAAAATATTGGGAAAACGATCTCTGTCTCCGATTATAATGCCGCCTGCCGGAAAGAGGTGATGAAATATACCGATAAATGGGAAAATCTTACCCGTCAAATGGGTTATTGGGTCAATATGGACGATCCCTATATAACCTATGACAGTAGGTATATCGAGACGTTATGGTTTCTGCTCAAAGATCTTTACAAAAAAAATCTGCTTTATAAGGGATACAGCATTCAGCCCTATTCACCTGCTGCCGGTACCGGCTTAAGTTCACACGAGCTCAACCAGCCGGGATGCTACCGCGATGTAAAAGATACAACCTGTATCGCCCAGTTCAAGGTTGTCAGAGATGACAAATCTGTGCCTTTCTTTTCAGATATTGATACAGACCTTTTTATCCTTGCATGGACTACTACACCATGGACTTTGCCCTCTAATACGGCTTTGGCTGTTGGTCCTCATATCAGGTATGTAAAAGTGAAAACTTTTAATCCGTATACTTCGGAGCCGGTTACAGTTATTCTTGCGAAGGATTTACTACCGAATTATTTCTCCGATAAAAACAGAGGGGTGGTATTCGATGATTACAAGGGAGACGGCAAAAATATACCTTACCAGATTATTTCAGAATATACGGGTCAGGAACTTGTCGGGTTGGTCTATGAACAGCTGATTCCATGGGTTAAACCTTCAGGTGATGCTTTCAGAGTAATTCCGGGTGATTTTGTGACCACCGAGGATGGTACCGGGATAGTGCATATAGCACCCACATTTGGTGCAGACGATGATCGCGTCGCCAAACATAACGGGATTGTTCCCCTCATGCTGTTGGACAAGGATGGAAAACAACAACCGATGGTCGACAGGCAGGGAAGGTTCTTCAGAATGGAAGATCTTGATGCGGATTTTATTTCGGGTAATGTAAATACTCAATTATACACTGAATATGCCGGTCGTTTTGTTAAAAACGAATACGATGAGGCGCTGAAAGATAGCGATTCAACGCTCGACATCGACATCTCGGTTATGCTAAAAAGGGAGAACCGAGCATTTAAGGTTGAAAAGTATGTCCATAGTTATCCGCATTGTTGGAGGACAGATAAGCCAGTTTTGTATTATCCGCTTGATTCGTGGTTTATCCGTTCCACAGCAGTTCGTGATCAGTTAATCGAACTAAATAAAACCATCAACTGGAAACCCCAGTCTACAGGAACAGGACGTTTTGGAAACTGGCTTGAGAATCTCGTAGACTGGAATCTCTCCCGATCAAGGTATTGGGGAACGCCCTTGCCAATCTGGCGGACTGAAGACCGTTCAGAAGAGATCTGTATCGGATCGGCCGGGGAGCTGATCTCGGAAATTAATAAGTCAGTTGCTGCCGGATATATGGACTCAAATCCGTTCAGTGATTTTAAGGTGGGTGATTATTCGAAATTGAATTATGAAAAAATTGATTTCCACCGGCCTTATGTCGATGATATAATTCTTGTTTCTCCAAAAGGGGAGAAGATGTTCCGTGAAAACGACCTGATTGATGTATGGTTCGATTCAGGAGCAATGCCTTTTGCACAGGCTCATTATCCGTTTGAGAATGAAGATCTGTTCGGTGAGGTTTTCCCTGCCGATTTTATTGCCGAAGGGGTCGATCAGACACGCGGATGGTTTTTTACGCTTCATGCCATTGCTACAATGGTGAAGGGATCAGTCGCATTTAAGAATATTATATCCAACGGACTTGTCCTGGATGCTCATGGCAATAAAATGTCGAAACGGCTCGGCAATGGTATTGATCCGTTTGAAACGATTAATAAATATGGCTCTGATCCTTTAAGGTGGTATATGATTACCAACTCTCAGCCATGGGATAACCTTAAATTTGATATTGCAGGGGTAGAGGAAGTTCGCCGTAAGTTTTTCGGAACCCTTTACAACACCTACAATTTCTTTGCCTTGTATGCCAATGTCGACGGGTTTATATTTAATGAACCTCAGGTTGCCGATGATTTGCGTCCTGAGCTCGATCGCTGGATCCTGTCGTTGCTGAACACGCTTATCAGGAATGTGACCGATGATTACGAGAATTATGAACCGACACGTGCAGGAAGGGCTATCTCCGAGTTTGTTACGGAGAATCTTTCAAACTGGTATGTCCGTCTTAGCCGGAAACGGTTCTGGGGCGGTGAATATGATATTGACAAGATTTCTGCTTATCAGACACTATATACGTGTCTTGAGACCGTAGCAAAACTTGCCGCACCAATTGCACCGTTTTATATGGATCTGCTATATTGTGATTTAAACCGGATTAGCGGCCATGAACCAGATAATTCAGTCCATTTGACCTCCTTCCCTAAATATAATGAAGTAATTATAAATAAAGAACTTGAAGAGCAAATGGATATTGCTCAGAAAGTTTCATCCATGATTCTTGGATTAAGAAGGAAGGAAAAGCTGAAAGTGCGCCAGCCATTAGCCAGGATTATTGTGCCAGTTCTCAGCGATAATTTCCGCCGGCAGTTTGAAGCTGTTGAAGCGATTATCCTGACAGAGGTAAACGTGAAGCAAATTGAATATCTTACCGATGCTCAGGGAGTAATTAAAAAGAAGATCAAAGCCAATTTTAAAGCGTTAGGACCTAAATATGGCAAACTCATGAAAGCCGTGTCTGTGTTGATCGGAAATATGACTCAACCCGAGATTGCAGCGTTTGAGCGTAACGGAATCTTCAATGCAACAATCGAAGGGGAAAATGTGACTCTTTCACTTGAGGATGTTGAGATTTTCTCAGAAGATATTCCGGGTTTGCAGGTTGCCAGTGACGGATCAATAACAGTTGCTCTCGATATAACAGTCACGCCCGAATTGCGCCTGGAAGGAATTGCCAGGGAATTTGTAAACCGGATTCAAAATCTGCGAAAAGAGAGCGATTTTGAGGTAACTGATAAAATTACACTTCGGATTGTTCGTCATCCAGAACTTAGTGAAGCGTTGGACAAATATCGTGAATACATCGGGAACCAAACGCTTGCGTCCAGTGTTGTACTGGTTAATCAGTTACCAGAAGGTGCAGCAAAACTGGTTGAAATTGAAAAAGGAATTGAGACATATATCCAGGTAGAAAAAGACATTAAGCAGTGATTGTTACTTACTTCTTAGAAAATATTATTAGCCTTGATATAATTGGAACCTAAATATATTATTTTTACATAAAACAGAAATATCATGAGTGAGAAAACGAGATATTCAGACGAGGAGCTCCACGAGTTCAAAGAGTTAATCTTAGACAAGCTATCAAAGGCCAGGCAGGATTATCAATTGTATAAAAATGCAATTACGCATGGTGATGGCAATGACACGGAGGATACTTCTCCAACATTCAAGGTTTTAGAGGAGGGCGCTGCAACCTTGTCAAAAGAGGAGGCTGGTAAACTGGCACAGCGACAGCTTAAGTTTATTCAGTATCTTGAGGCAGCTTTGGTTCGTATAGAAAATAAGACCTACGGAATCTGTCGTGAAACCGGAGTTTTGATTTCAAAAGAACGCCTTCGTGCTGTTCCTCATGCGACCCTTTCGATTGACGCAAAAAACAATCAGCGTTGAAAGAACAAAGGCTTCTAAAGCTTTAATTTCGGCGAAATTCTAATAAAGTTCGGGGTAGCTTGGTTTGCCCCGTTTTTTTTATCCTTTTAAGATCAATACTTTTTTATGAGTTCAAAGGTCAAGTCAATACTGATTATTCTTATTGTTCTATTTCTGGATCAGGCACTTAAGATATGGATTAAAACAAATATGATGCTGGGTGATGAGATAATTATTGCCAAGAACTGGTTCATTATCCATTTCATTGAAAACAATGGTATGGCTTTCGGCCTTGAGTTTGGAAACAGTATTGGAAAATATTTTCTAAGCATATTCCGCATTCTGGCTATTGGCGCAATAGGCTGGTATATTGCCAAATTATGGAAGAAAGAGGTTCCATTTGGTCTTATTGCATGTTTTTCACTTATTATGGCTGGTGCAATAGGGAATATTTTGGATAGTGCTTTTTATGGATTAATTTTCAATGACAGCTATGGACATATAGCTAAAATATTTCCGGCAGGGGGTGGTTATTCCTCTTTTTTGCAGGGGCGCGTAGTTGATATGTTTTATTTTCCTTTGATCTCCGGACATTATCCTTTATGGCTCCCTTATGTAGGAGGAGATGATTTTATTTTTTTTCGACCAGTATTTAATATGGCCGACTCTTCCATCACAGTTGGCATTATCGCTATACTGATCTTCTACCGGCGATTCTTTGAAGAAAAGCACACTCCTGTGGATGTCGTAAAAGAAGATAATGATAATCAGCCAACAACAGAGACCAGTCCGGAGGTTAATGCTGAAAATTAATATTTATTAACCGAAAATGGTGAACCAATAGGATACAACTGCGTTTCTTTGGTACTATTATTGCAGATAAATATTCATCTGTTTTATAAATCATATTAAATAGGATTGACAATGAAAATTAACAACAATATTTTACTCAGTCTGGTCATACTACTGGTATTCAGCTCAATATTTATTAACTGCAAAAAAAACAGCATAATTACTCCTTCACAGCCAGGCAAGGTGGTTATCAAAGATACTTCAATTGTAAACCGATTTATTTATAACGGTTTAAAGGATTATTATTTATGGACTGATCAGGTAACCACACTTGCAAATCAAAAATATACGAATGCAGATTCCCTGAATGTCCTGTTAAACAGCTATTCAGATCCTCAAAAGTTCTTTACAAGCCTGCTCTACCAATATAATACAGTTGATAAATGGTCGTTTTTAGTGAATGACTCAGCAACGATCACAAACTGGATTCAGGGGATTTCCCAAACTATGGGGTATGACCTTATGTTGGCTCGTATAGGGACAGCCGGAGATTTATTCGCATTTGTGAGGTATGTTTACAAAGGAGGTCCGGCAGACAAGGCAGGAATCAAACGCGGTGACCTGTTTATGAAGGTGAATAATACTCAACTAAATCTTACTAACTATCAGACGTTGTTGTTTACAAATCTCACCTATACCATTTCAATGGCTTCTATTACTTCAAATACAATTTCGCTCACAGGTAAGACAGTAACAATGACTGCAATAACAATGCAGGAAAATCCTATCTTATTGGATACAGTACTGAATGTGAACAACCTGAAAATCGGGTACCTGGTATATAATGGCTTTAATTCGGACTTTGATCTCCAGTTGAACGATGTATTTAAGAAATTTAAAGATGCCGCTATCAATAAACTAATTCTTGATTTACGTTATAACGGTGGGGGGGCTGTGCAAACTGCTGAATACCTGGCCAGTATGATCTATGGAACTGCGACCTCCAAAGTTTTTTATTCAAGTCAATATAATACCTTATTACAGAATTATCTTGTGAGTGTCAATGGGGCAGCCTCACTTTCCAGTAATTTTACGGACAAAATAGCAGCAACTTCAACTAATGCTGCAACGCCAATAAATGCTCTGAATCTGACTGAGCTGTATGTGATTACTTCTGATAATACCGCCTCTGCCAGTGAATTATTAATTAATGGTCTTAAGCCATATATCAATATTTTTACCGTTGGAACCGCTACTGCCGGGAAATATGTAGCATCCTGGACTATTAAGGATTGGGATGTAAATGGGGTTGTAAATCCTAAAGATCCTTACGCTATGCAGCCCATTGTCGTAAAAATAGCAAATGCAAATGGAGTATCTGATTTTGTCAGCGGACTGGCTCCTGACTATGTTGCTTCAGAGGATATCGCGAACCTTCTACCATTTGGCGATCCGAATGAAACATTGCTTAAACCGGTCCTTAATAAAATCCAGGGTCTTCCTCTTGCCTCATTCAGCCTGAAGTCTGAGAAAATGGGGTTGCAGAAAGTGACCGATTCTCAGGCTCTGCGCCCTTATGGTAAGGATATGCATATTAATACATTACCTAGGATTAAAAGAAATTAGACAGACTGAAGAAACCACAATACACGCGTAAACCAAAGCTTATGAAAAAATTGTTCATTATTGCTCTTCTTCTAATTTCTACTACCGTTTATGCCCAAAATCCGGGTGCCGATGACATTTCAGGTATCTGGTGGAATGACATCAAAACCTCCAAAATTAAGGTTGAAAAGAAGGACGGCAAATATATCGGTACGATTGTCTACCTGATTCCCGAAAAATATATCAATGGAGAACCTGAAAAGGACAATAAGAATCCTGATGTGAATTTAAGAAATCGTTCTGTGCTTAATCTTCAGATTTTAAACGGACTGGTGTACAATTCAGAAGCAAAAGAATGGTCGGGAGGACTGATTTATGATCCAAAGTCAGGAAAGACATATGAATGTTATGTTTGGTTAGAAGGAAAAGATAACCTTCAGCTCAAGGGTTTTGTAGCCGGTATCAGGTTACTTGGCCGTAAGTCGTCCTGGACAAGGTGCAGTTTGTAATGATTTTTTTCGGTTTGGTCAGAGCCCGTCTCATTCCAGGATAGTTCGGGTGCGGCTTTTACATATTCTGAACTGATCGGGGACAGACTTATAGTTGGCAACAAGGCCCGGATTCATTAAAGAATCCGGGC
>CAIOOC010000588.1 GCA_903859795.1 uncultured Bacteroidia bacterium | reverse complement strand
TAAATTGCTTTCTCCTGTTCTTTTTTACTTGCAAGGAGAAGATGTGAAATGTTGTCATATTGGTATCCCTTATATGATGTTTCTATTTTTGCCTGAAGTGAACCATCGGCATTAATTTGAACATCAGCTTGTCTGCACTGGCTGCTTTCTGTTGCGGTCAAAAGAGGAATTTTGGTAATCCTGCCACCACTTGAATTAATAACAAGTGCTTTTTTCCCCGCAGTAAAGGTGCTCATGTACCCAAACGGAGCAGTTTGGCTTGTGCATTCCAGCCATATCGTATCTTTGCGCATAGGAACGCAAAGTATAACATGGTTTAACTGATTTATCGTGGGAAAATCAGGCATTGTTATTCCCCGGCTGGATGCAGCACCAGCAACAGTATATTCTGATCTTATCGATGCTGCATTGAGCAAAGCCTTCATATAATTGGAGAGTGCCTTACAATCGCCATAACCTACCCGGTCGACTGTTTCAGCGGGAAAGGGTTGAAAACCGCCGATGCCTAATTGAATGCCAATATAATGGGTTCTGCTTTGCATATACTCGTAAAGTTTCCTGACAATCGATGTCGTGTCTTTCATCCCTTTAACCATTTCACGAATTTCGTTCACTCTGTTCGTCGACAACTGATCCCGGCCATCAATCAATTTACCAATCCACATACCAAAATCATTCCATGTTGCCATAGAACCTTTGTAATCACAATAGTCAAAAGTAATCGGGGCAGTAGTTACATGTGGTGTGTAACCTGAAAGACCGGGCGAAAATGGTTCTTCACGAACTGCTGCAATTGTGTCTGTTTTCCATTCCACGAATCGCGTCCCATTCTCCTTCCGCTCTGTTCTGCATCCAGAAGGGAGATTAAATTCGCGGTATCTGAATTCCTTAGTTTCGGGACAGCTAAAGACAAAAGAAGCTCTTTCAACAGAAATCCGATAGCCTTCAACAGGTTGCCAATCAGGATATCCGATTAATCCATTGTAAGTTATTTCGTATTCGTATTCCACTGTATAAGGATAGGATCCACCCCTAAGGTTGGCCCGTTTTATCCTCAGATCATCATAAATTGCACCTTCCGAAGTATAGTTAATATCCTGGATGGCATTATTTTTAAGTTTATCGTCTCGAATGCCTGCCTTATCATATAATCTTCCTGAAATTGAGGTGATTTTTCTTGTTTTATCGTAAGGAAGTTCAAGTTCAGCATATGCATCCCCGTTTTTTTCAAGCACAGTAATGACCGTATGTATGTGTTCAACAGCACTTCCATCGCTGATTAAATTAAATTCCTGTCGGAAATCTCTGCAGACAGCCCAGGCCTCTTTCTTTAATGCAGCATTTATTTCCGATACAGGGTAAAAAGGCGGAGCCTTAACCGTAGCCAAAACTGTCTTAAGGGGTAAAAAATTTGCGAACAACAACAGGATTAACAGTCTGGACATATCAGATCGGTTTCTTTTTTAAGACTATCTGCTCTGCCTCCTTGTTGATAATTAAATCATAAAAGCTTCTGAGCATGAGATATTCCGACGGAAGAAACATCGGTTTGTTGATTGCAAAATTAAAATTAACAAGAATTTTATCTCCCACCTGACTTACCCCGTACTGGAACTGACCTCCTTTGTCTTCAAGAGTAAGAAATTTACTTTGAGGAAGCTCTTCTACAATATACCCTTCTGGAATAACCAATTGCAGATTATAATATTCAACAAACGGAACACCAAAGTCGACGGGGTAATTTCGGGAAGGGGACTTGAACGGATTCTCCTTCTCACGGGCAATCATGACAGGGTCAATATAAATAATCCCGGCAATAGTGTCAGGTTTCTCTTTAATGGCGATTTTATATTCTATAGTCATTGGCAGATTGAGACTGTCAAGATTAGTGTATTTATAATCAAGGTAGTCGATATCTGAGGAATTGTTTTTTACTTTTTCGAATTTCTCTTTGCTACTGCCGGCAGATTTGACAGATTTTCGAAAGTCGAATGCATTTAAGCCAGATTCCCTTTTTGAAACTGTACCGGCAAAAATTCCATCTGTTAGTTTGAGATTTATAGTTGTACTGGAAGAAGTTTTGTTATTGCGTAATTGAACGGCTTCAGATTCCTCCTGTTTAATTAAATGCCCCTCACCATTCAGGCAGCGATATGGAAGTGTTCCGGGTTGAATATCTGGTTCTGTAGCATCGAGTAAAAAGGTGTTACCGTCAATAACTGCTTGAGCTATTACATAATTGCAATCTGAGATTGTAGCATGCGCAATTGATAGAATTCCGTTTTCCCGTGTGCTTAGAACAACCGGATTAGCAGCGATACCAGCCTTAGTAAGCATGGCCACCAGTAACAGATTAATATCAGCGGAGTTTCCCTTCTTGTCAGAATATGCTTTTTTAAGGGTCTTATCCGTGAAAACCGATTTAACTCCATCCCATTTCATGGTTTGTTGTATATGAGCGTATACACGGTTCAACCTGGACAGATCACCTGAAGCACCTTTTGTCAAACCTGAGACCACATCCTCAACAAACCCTGTATGCCTTAACTCTTCTCCGAAATTATCGTCATCCTTTAGTTGTTTTGCAAGGTCAGACCAGGACGTCGTGAAATTTGTGAACTTTCCACCAATTGAAGTATAATTAGTGCTTGCCAATTCGAATTTAAGTTGTGTCAGATAATTATCCAGTGAGGTGAGATAAGGCTCTGCTTTAATTGCCGGTACATCTTTGGCCGCATATTCATGTATCTTCGATAAATAAGTGATGTTATGACTGACGGTTTGCCTATCAATCGCCGGTAGATTCTCATACTCTGAATAATAAAATACCGCAACCTCCGTCACAATACCTATTACCATGGTCATGCCCATAATTGCCATAATATTCAGTTCGGTATGAGTTAGCCATAAGCCAATAAACACCGCCGCCATGGACGATAACGTGGT
>CAIOOC010000587.1 GCA_903859795.1 uncultured Bacteroidia bacterium | reverse complement strand
AATAGTTTCCCTGATACTCTTCAATGCGCGATGAACCTGTTTCCGTACCGATTCAACAGTTATATCAAGGATAGTGGCGATTTCTCTGTATTCCAGTGATTCATTAAAACGAAGATATATAGCCTCTTTCTGTCGCGCAGGCAATTGTTTTAAGGCATTAATTACCTTTTGGTTAATTTCCGCATCTTTTTCCTGCTCCATAATCTGGAATTCGACGCTATATTCCGGTTCAAATTCAACAGCTTCACTGAAGATATTGCTGAACCTTCTACCTGTTTGCAATTTTTTAACAAGGTTTCGCTTCAACGCCAGCAACAGGTAATACTTAAGATTTTCCGGAGAAATCGTGATTTTTTCCCGTTTTAAAAAAAGTTCAAGAAAGAGCTCCTGAAGTGCATCCTTAACAGACTCTTCATCTTTACATAGCTTCGATCCGTAACTATACAAATTGTCAATATGCAGATTGTACAAGATCGCAAAAGCTTCCTGGTCTCCGGACCTGAACCGGGACCAGACCTCTGCCAGAGTATCATTGTACAAAACTCGTTTCATATTGTTTTTCAGTTTTTATTCCCTGATCAACACGTTGGTTTAACTAAAATCAAAAGGGAATAATAGCAGCAATAATACACAAAAAATCAGGAGGAGCATTAAACGTGGATTAAGGAAGAATTACAAAGTTTAGTCGGAATTACTTTTGTCCATTTAACCAGTTCATATAGTCGGTGTACAATTTACCCGAATTCGGATGACCCGCTGAAGCAACGGATCCAGGCTTATTCATGATTCCAAGGTATTGATAGATCAGAATTTTGTCCACAAAAGGTGAGATATCTTCCATTTGCTGAAGTACCCGGTCAAAACTGGCAGGAATTAGAGCACTTGTATAAACTCCCTTTTCAAATTCGAAGACCTCCATATCAGCCCAGATCTTTGAACGACCCGCTTTGGCATGGGCAGTGTGAAGCGTTTCAAAATATTTTCCGGCACTACCCGTCTGTGTTTTTCGGACACCAATTTCATCCTGATAAGCGATGATATCAATATCCAGTTTCTCAAGTTGTTTGATATACTGTTCATTCGGACGCATCGATTTTGTTCCATAGGGGGCAATAAGATTGACCGAATTTGGCATTAACTCTTTTGCCTTTTTAGTACAGCTGTTCACATAATTGAGGGTTAATTCATCGATCGAATTGTTGAGCCCCGATTCATTGGGGTAATACCATCCGTAAAAACTTTTATGATGCGAATACTTTTCGGCAACCTCTTCCATCCCCTGCGCTCTCAATTTCGCGATGCTGGGGTCTTTCATCATCTTCGAAGTATTGGACCATTTGTCCCAGAAATCGTTACTCACGAAAAATTTCATACCGCATTCATCGGCAGCAGACAGAACAGCTTCGAGTGGATCGGGACAGGCAAAATCGTAACGTGGCTGAAGTTTCGATGGATAATAGGTTCTTCCGTCATTTGCAACAGCCATCAAAACCAGGTATTCCATTCCCGTTTCACGAATCTCTTTGACCTTGGCCTTCCACTGTTCTGTTGTGAATTTTGGAAGCACATCATTCCA
The DNA here is from genome assembly GCA_903859795.1 of uncultured Bacteroidia bacterium. Classification (GTDB taxonomy): domain Bacteria; phylum Bacteroidota; class Bacteroidia; order Bacteroidales; family Prolixibacteraceae; genus JAAFHB01. The sequence goes on along the minus strand of CAIOOC010000587.1, from coordinate 3,175 downwards.
GTATTTCCCCTCCACATCCAGGGTATGGCTAAACTCAAACCACGATCCGCTGATCGGTTTGATGTGGGAGTTCCCCCTTGACATGGAAATGATCTCCGAAAAAGCCTGATTTGCAACCATTAAGGAAGCAGATGTCAAACCACAAGCTCTGATAAAGTAGCGTCTGTCCATGATATTTCTATGTTTTAGTAAAATTTATTCAACGTCAATAACAGGATTTTCACCTGCCATATCAGATTTCGCCACATTGGCAATAATCGTTTTCTCTTCCCCCGGAAATAAGGTGATGTAATTATCACTCCAGAATACGGGGAGTATTTCATCTGAAGATTTGTCTGTATGAAGGTTAAACCTGTTGAAAAATGAAAGTGAACTGGTTTCATTTTTCAATTTAATCTCAATTTTAAACTCCTTGCCCAGATCAAGGATCGTTACCACCTTATTCAGTTTTGCTTTGGGTAAAGCCGCAAGGGTCGAAAAGTCTTCGTGTTGTGAACACTGCCAGTAGAGATTTTCTGAAATTAGCTGACCAACTTTATCCTTAAGAATTAGTTTGACGAAATAGATTGGTGTGCAGTCAGTTGGTTTAGGGATTTTTGCAAATTCAATGTAACGATCGGCCTGAACAGAAACAGTGTCGGAATATTTCCAGACTACCTTCAAATTAAAATCAATCAGCTGAGCTTCCACAGCCATAGCTTGTTGGGCTTTATGGGTCGAATTAATTACCGACAGAACCCTGTTGTTTCCATTCATTTGAATATGAAGGGGCTCCATCGCCTTTTTTGAAAAGAAATAGGCGGCTCCGGGATTCAGGAACCAGTCATAAATCTGCCAACCCACATCGGGCCAGCACGAATTGAGTTTCCAGAGCATCACACCACTTGTGATATCCCACATACGATGGTTGGCAGCTTCAAACATTGCACGGTAACTGTCGGCATTCACCAACTGAGCATTGTCGGCATATTTTTTTACCGATCTGGGATTACCATAAAGTGTCCTGATTGCATTGTCATAACCCCTGAAACAATAATTGAGCCCGTCCCAGGCTCCATGTTCAGCCCAGATACTGTCCAAAGGATAAATCGGATTACTTCTTACGGGTTTATTTTCGGGACTGGCCGAAGGGATAAACTTTTGGAGACTGCTGTAAACCGGCATGGCAGGCACCCCAAGCTCATTGCGGAACATCTGCAGATGAACCTCCTCAACCTTGTCAAAATAATATGAATTGGGATTCCAGTTATAGTCAGGAGCACCGTCATCAGTAGTGCCTGTGGGCAATTCTTCCTTAATATACGGCGTCAGTTTATCCACGTCCCAGTCGATGCTCGTTGTTGGAATAAAAGGGCGCGAGGGATCGAGGGTTTTGACCGCTTTTTTTGACGCTGCGTAAAGTTCCTCATCGACAATTACTTCGTTTGCAGTAAACCACGCCACAATGGCCGGACTGTTTCGGTATCGCTTAACCATATCATTCACTTCGCTGATCGCCGTCTGATGGTCCAGCGGGAAATGAGCAGTCTCACTGCCAGGATACATGCGCCAGCACTGGAAAAAAACTTCCCAGTACATCAGCCCATATTTGTCGTAGCTCTCAATAACATCATCCGTTGGTGCAGGAGCATCCTCACTTCCCACAATATTTACATTTGCTTCCGCCAGAAGTCGTGCTTCATCAAAGACCCTTTTTCGGTTCATGTCCAGCATCATATCGGGTTGAAGCCATCCCCCGCGGCAAAAGATGCGCTCGCCGTTGACGTAAAAAATTCGACCATAGTCGTTTCCAATCTTCCTCAGAGCAGTTGTTACCTGTCGGATTCCGAAGGTTATCTCCTGTTTATCTGAGACTTTGCCATCTATTTCGAATGAGAGTTTTAACCGGTGGAGGTACTGTTTTCCGTATCCATTGGGATACCATAAATGGGGATTACGAACAACAAGTGCCGTAAACTCATTTGAGCCAAGGGTAATTGTTTTAATCTCATTCGGATGAACCAGGATCTCCTTTTTGACCATAATCGCAGGCATCGATCCGCCAAGATGTTTTGTGTAAGAGGGAAATTCAAGATCACTTATCAGGTCAATCGTTCCAACCAGGTATCCCTTCACAATTTTTTCTGAGTTATTTCTTAATTCAGCCTGCAGCCGGATATCCGCTCTGGTTGTATCGGGTAATGGCAAAGTGGTGGTTACATAAGGATTTTCAATTGAAACAGTTCCCGTTGCCTCAAGATAAACATCCTGGTAAATCCCCATATTCCTGTCGCGAATAACCGGAGCACAATCCCAGCCACCTGACATTTTCAGTGTTTCGTCCTTAAATATGTCGAGTGCATGGCCGCGTGTGTTACCGAAGACTTCAAACTGGGTACCCGGATCGGGTTCACCCGGATGATCAACCTGGTGAATTTTTACAGCGATACAATTTTTTTCACCAGGATGTGAAAATGCCGTAATATTGAATTTAAAGCGGCGAAACATCCCGACTGTCTGTTTACTGTCAGCAACCAGATGACCGTTTACCCAGACATCAGCCCGGTAATTTATTCCCTGGAAATTCAGCCAGACCTGTTTTCCTGAAAACTCTTGGGGTAAATTGATCTCCGTCCGAAACCAGTATGGATCCTTCCATGGATTCTCCTTCCCTTTCAGGTAGCTGTATTTGGAAAGCCCGTATTTTGCGTTGAAGTTATCTGAAACATCGGGAATCTGAAAATTATTCATGGCAAAATGGGGATCGGGATAAGTCCCGTTTTTTACAAACACGCTTAAAACGGTTGTTGGAACAGTTGTTTGATGCCAATCTTTAGCGTTGAACTTGATGGTGGAAACGTCTTTGTCAGACATTTTTACCTCAATTGAATTCTTTATAAACCAGTTTTCTGTAAGTTTGATCTTCTGTGCATCGACCCTTAAAAAAGAGAAGAAAAAAAAGAGAAAAATGGTAATTTTCATCGGTTGGTCAAGATATTTAATAGAGTCCTTTAAGTAATAATTATTCCTCAGCAAAATTTCAACGTTTTTAGTTGATTTGGTGCTTCTAATATAACCCATTTTAATTTTATAATCGTTTAGCTTTGCTTTTCAAACCCGCCGGGTTTGTATGTTTATAGAAATTTAATCAATGAAAGAAAGGTATGACTCGGCCGGAGTCATACATAATATTATT
>CAIOOC010000586.1 GCA_903859795.1 uncultured Bacteroidia bacterium | reverse complement strand
TCTTCCTACCAACAGGTGGGTACTACTTCCTGTAAGACCTCTGTAATCATGAATTTTATCAACCGTATAATAAGGAAATAATGCATTGTTTCGGTCTTTCCTTCCGGCTGAAAGGGAACCATTGCTTGAAATATACATCCAATGATCCGAATCGCTAAGAATGGTCATAAAGAAATCAGCCATCATGTTATGATTGCTGATTTTATAGAATTTCTCGTTTTGAATTTCGACAAATTCACCTTTAACTATTTGTCTGTTGCAGTTGACTACTGCATTTCCCAAATAAATGGTTTTTTGGTTCATCCTTTGAGTTATTTTTTCTGATAAATTCTAACGTAATCAATGTCCATTGTCTGTGGAAATGCCGCTTCGTCAATTCCCTTTGCATTACCCCAGGCGCCGCCAACGGCCATATTCAGGATCAGGTAGAACGGTTTATTGTATGGCCATTTTGATTCACCTAATCCTTCGTTTTTATATACGAAATAACAGGTGTCGTCAACAGAGATTTTTATTACTTCAGATGACCATTCCAAAATGTAGATATGAAAGTTTTCAGTGACTCCGGGTACGTCGATAATAGCAGTTTTTTGATTTCCTGCCTGCCACTGATAATCTTTTGAATGCGCCGATGCATGAATGACATTTAGGTCGTGCCCGACATGCTCCATGATGTCTATTTCACCCACATCGGGCCAGTTACCATCCTTGAACGACCAACCACCGGGCATCATCCAGATAGCGGGCCATGTCCCACGTCCGTTGGGCAATTTGGCCCTGATCTCAAATCGTCCGTATTGCCAGGCAGCTTTGGTTATTAAGCGTGCTGAAGTAAATTTCTTCCCCTCCAAATTTTCTTTGATTGCTGTAATGGTTAGTTTGCCATTTTCGACCCTGGCATTTTCTTTTCTGGCAATGGTATAACACTGTGCTTCATTGTTTCCCCAGCTAGCTGAATTCCCTTCAGTATCATATATCCATCTTGTCGAATCGGGCAATCCATTGGAATTGAACTCGTCACTCCAAACAAGCTGCCAATCTTTACCATCTGTTTTTGAATAACTTACAACAGCAGAGGACTTATTCTCCCTGACCATCGTAAAACTAAGTTTATCAAAAATCACTGATCCCTTTTCAATATGAAGTTTAATATAGTGTGTTGAAGCGGCCAAAAGTGCACCATCCTTTTGAACAAATCCCTGATTATCTGTTTCTTTACTACCAATAATCATATTTCCTGTAACATTATAGATTCTTCCATCCTTGTTGTCAATATAATCTTCAATCCAACAGACAGCCTGCTTCTCAGAGGCATTTTTCGCGTACAACCGGATATTGTATCTGCCGGAAACAGGAACATTTATTTTGTAACAAAGCCAGGAATCGTCACACTTTGTTTGAACTGCAACCACATTCTTCCTGGCATTCACTACATCTATATTCCCTGAATTACTGATATACGACTCTGCCTCAACCGTAAGTGTCGAAGTTTCATTCGTACGCTCAGTTTGACCGGCGCACCCCTGTGAAAGTGCACACAGGGTAAGCAGTGAAAGCACGTACAAAAC
>CAIOOC010000585.1 GCA_903859795.1 uncultured Bacteroidia bacterium | reverse complement strand
TATCTTTTGCCAGCGAGATCATTCTGCATTTGCGGGATATGGGGAAAATTTGGGAGAGCTGCTTATGTTATTCTCCTGATTTTTTCATTCAACTATCCCAGGCTATATTCCCAGGTGCCTTGTATTACACCCATTGCGGGAGTCATTACGCAACCAACCTGTGCAACGCCCGTTGGATCCGTAACTATTACTGCTCCATTGGGAACTACATTTGAATACAGCAAGGACGGAACAAACTGGGTCGCTTCCCCTGTTTTCAGCGGTTTATCCCCTAATGCTACATACACTATCAGTGCACGTGACCCTGCGAATCCGACATGTATTACCTCTTACGGTTTTGTCATCAATGCGATACCTGCGGCACCAGTATTGCCTCAGGCTACGCTTATACAACCCACTTGCGGAACACCAACCGGAACAATCGTATTAACTGATCCATTAGGTGGCACTTATGAATACAGCAAGGATGGAACAACATGGCAAAGTTTAAATACCTTCAGTGGTTTAGCCGCACATGCAACCTACACCATCAGAGTACGAAATACGGCAGGTGACCTGACTTGTATCGCTTCCTCAAACTTTATTATCAACGCTGTACCCGGTGTTCCGACAGTGCCCCTGGCAACCATTACCCAACCAACTTGTATTACAAATACAGGCACAATTGTAGTAACTTCCCCATTAGGGGCAACTTTGGAATACAGTCTGGACGGAATTACATGGCAAGGATCTACTACTTTTGGCGGATTGACCGCAAATTCCATTTACGCAATCAGGGTGCGCAATGCTGCCACGGATCCCACCTGTTTCTCCTCGGCGAACTTTCTGATTACAGCCGTTCCTGTCCCGCCCTCAACACCTGCAGCTACTCTAACCCAACCAACCTGTGCCGTTACCACAGGCACAATCACAGTAACGTCGCCAACAGGTTCAACTTTTACATACAGCAGAGATGGAACAACCTGGCAGAGTAGCGCCACATTTAGCGGATTGGCCCCTAACTCGACCTATACGATCAGTGTGCGCACCACATCTCAGCCCACGTGTATTTCAACGGCAAACTTTATTATCAATGCCACTCCGACTTCTCCTTCAACACCTCTGGCAACTATTACGCAGCCGACCTGCTCACTGGTTACAGGGACAATCGTTGTAACCGCTCCTTTAGGTGCAGGGTTGGAGTACAGCAAGGATGGAACAACCTGGCAAACCTCGACGACCTTTAGCGGTTTGGCAGCCAATACAACCCACACGATTAGTGCACGGATTACGGCCAACCCAACCTGCATCTCATCTGCAGGCTTTGTCATCAATGCTGTACCCGGAGCACCTGCAACTCCACTGGCGACGCTAACCCAACCAACCTGCGCCATAAACACCGGAACTATCACAATAACTTCACCCACAGGTACCGGGTTAGAATACAGCAAGGACGGGACAAACTGGCAAAGTTCAACAATATTCAGTGGTTTAGCTCCGAATACTACCACTTTGATCAGGGTAAGGAACACCTCGACCGACCAAACTTGTGTCTCTTCCGCAAGCTTTGCCATCACCGCAATTGCGGGTGCGCCGGCGGCACCTACTGCGACACTTACTCAGCCTACCTGTGCAACACCAACAGGTACAATTGAGATATTATCCCCTTTAGGTACAACCCTTCAATACAGTAAGGATGGAACAACATGGCAAAGCTCAACTACCTTCAGTGGTCTTGCCGCCACTTCTACCTATGCTATCAGGGTTCGAAACACCTCTACAGATCCTAGCTGTTTCTCATCGGCAAATTTCGTGATCAGTGCAATTCCCAACCCCCCGGCTACTCCGGTAGCAACCCTCACTCAGCCGACCTGTAGCGTAACTACGGGAACCATAGTGGTGACATCTCCCTCTGGCTCGACAATGGAATACAGTAAAGATGGAACAAACTGGCAGACTACTACTTCGTTCAGTGGGTTGTCTCCTAATACCACCTATACAATAAGTGCACGTACAACTGCCCAGCCAACATGTGTTTCCACGGCAAATTTTGTTATAAATGGTATACCCCTTCCTCCTTCGGCACCGGTGGCATCAATTACAGAACCAACATGTGCACTGGTAACCGGATCAATCACCATAACCTCGCCAACAGGTTCCGGTATAGAGTATAGTAAGGATGGAACGACATGGCAGACTTCTGTAACTTTCAGTGGGTTTGCAGCAAATTCAACCCAGACTATCCGTGTCCGTACCACCACAAACCCAACATGCATATCTTCAGCAACATTCACCATTAATGGGGTTCCTGGGGCCCCTGCAGCGCCCCTGGCGACCATTACTGAGCCCACGTGCACCACCTCAACGGGAACCATTGATGTTACATCTCCATTAGGCACCACTTTTGAATACAGCAAGAATGGAACCTCCTGGCAGACCACAACAACATTCAGCGGGCTGGCTGCTAATGCAACCTACACAATCAGTGTGCGCAATACCGCCAATCCAACCTGCATCTCCACCGGGACATTTGCAATCAGTGCAGCACCACCGCTGCCCCCCGCGCCAACGGGCTCAATTGTCAGCCAGCCCACCTGTTTGGTTGGTACAGGGAGCATCGCAATTTTTGATTTGCCAGCTACAGGTAACTGGACATTAGTAAGCACATCGGGAACTATCGCTGTGGATAGCAAAGGTGCAGGGATAGTTTTAAATGACCTTTCGCCCGGTTCATACAGCTTTAAAGTTACAAATTCGAGCGGGTGTACTTCACCTGCCTCTGCTGGCTTTTCGATTACTAATTCACCGGCTGCACCTCTATCTCCGTTAGTCGGAAGCCTGATCCAGCCTACGTGTTCTGTTTCAACAGGAGGTCTGACGATAAGCAGGCTGCCTGCGACAGGAAACTGGACATTAACAAGAACCGAAGATGGTTCAATCTTAACAGGTACAGGCACCAGTGTCACCCTAACCGATTTAGCCTCCGGCAATTATTCATATAGTGTGACCAATGCCGGCGGATGTGTTTCTTCGCCATCTTCAAATGCAATTATCAAAGCGCAACCTGATACGCCATCAACACCGCTTATTGGTTTGATTACCGAACCAACATGTTCAAAGGCCACCGGAAGCGTTATTCTAAGCAGCTTACCTTCGATTGGATCCTGGAAATTACAAAGATTACCCGATGGAGTGATAACCGGGAGTTCGGGTAACAGTACAACGATCTCAGGCCTTGTTCCCGGGACATATAATTATACTGTTACGAACTCTTTAGGATGTACCTCTTTAACCTCAGCTGATTTTGTCATAGATCCCCAACCGGTGATTCCTTCAGCCCCGGTAGCCGGCACAATCACCCCTCCTGCTTGTGCCACTGCAACGGGCAGCATACAATTAAGGGGTCTGCCAGCTTCCGGAACCTGGACAGTAAATCCTGGTGCATATACCGGGAAAGGTGATAGTACAGTTATCCCGGATCTGGTAAAAGGGACCTACAAATATTCTGTAACCAGCTCAGCAGGATGCGTTTCACCGGTAACAGCAAACATTATTGTACCATCAGGTTCACCCACTACACCTGTGGTTGGAACCATAACCCAACCAACATGCACAATGATGGGAAGTGCGATATTAAGCGGTTTACCTCCCTCAGGAACATGGACAATCACACGCAATCCGGGAGGAACACTAACTGCAGGTACAGGCACAACCACTACCCTGACTGGTCTGACTCCCGGAACCTATTCCTGCATTGTTACAACTGAAGATGGCTGCCCCTCTGCCGCAACAACCAATATCGTGATATCGGCACTCCCTCCGTTACCGTCAGCACCGAGAGCCGGCACAATCACCCAGCCAACTTGTGACCTCTCTACAGGAAGTGTCATACTCACCGGGTTACCGTCGGGAACATGGAAAATCGATCCTGGAGCCATTGAAGGTACTGGTACAACCACAACGCTATCTGGACTTGTTGCCGGTACCTATACCTTTACTGTTACAAATTCAATAGGGTGCACCTCGCTGCCGTCTTCAAATGTTCTTATCAATATCCAGCCTGAAACACCACAGCCACCCGTCATTGATTCCATTTCACAGCCAACTTGCCTTAAGTCGACAGGCACATTGAATTTTAGCAATCTGCCGGCTGCAGGCACATGGATATTGACCAGAACTCCCGGCGCAATAACCACTTCAAGTTCAGGCACCAATTTCACTATTTCAACCCTGGCATCGGGAACATATACCTATAAAGTAACCAATTCGGTTCACTGCACCTCACCTCCCTCGGCAGTGGCTGTTATTAATGACCAACCTCCTACTCCTCCATCACCTGTAATAGGCAGTATGATCCAGCCAAGCTGTACTGTGCAGAGTGGAACAATAACCATTACAGTGCCAACCGGTTCCGGCATATCCTATAGTCTGGATGGTACAACATATACAAAAAATACAGGCATTTTTGATTTACTCTCTCCTGGAGCCTATACTTTTACTGCCAAAAATGAATATGAATGTATTTCCAAAGGGACAAAAGCTACTGTAAACCCTTTACCAGTCTGCCCTCCAACTGCGCTTAATGATTCTACTTCGGGCCAGGCAAATAGTCTTTTACGCGGCAATGTGTCCGAAAATGATATTCCAGGTAACAGTGGAGGTGATACCTGGTCACTCGTCGGTGTAAACGGCGGGGCGCTCCACGGTAAGGTAACATTTTCTTCTGACGGAACATTCGCATATACCCCGGAAGTCAACTTCTTCGGCACAGATATATTTACCTATCAGATTTGTGACAGAGTAACAACAGCAAACTGTCCTTCTGCCAGGGTTAAACTTATTCTTGTAAAAGATGAAAATGCCCCGGTTTTTGTTCCGAACTCCTTCTCTCCAAATGGTGACGGAATTAATGACTACTACCAGATTGGCGGCATCTACAATTATGAGAATCCTGTTCTGGAAATTTATAACCGCTGGGGACAGCTCGTCTTCAAAAAGGACCATTATGGCGATATTGGGTATTGGGGAAGTGAAGCAGAAGCCTGGTGGAATGGCCGCTCAAACAACAAAATGACACTAGGAAGCCAGGATGTACCAGCCGGGACTTATTATTATATCCTCAAACTGGAGGTTAATACCGTTAAGAAAGGATTTATTTTCCTAAACAAATAAGCAGCTGATATTCTCAAACATAAAAACGTTACAGAAAAGTATTTGCAACATGGGAATTATTAAAAAAGTGATATTGGGAACATTGATGATCCTGGGAACACTTCTTTCCAAAGGTCAGCAGGATCCTATGTACACTCAATATATTTTCAACCTGCAGACTGTTAATCCGGCTTACGTCGGTTATTGGCAAAAAATTGGAATTACATTGCTCAACCGTGACCAGTGGGTTGGTTTCGACGGCCATCCATCCACTCAGACTCTTTCATTTCAGACACCACTCGAGTCTCAGAATGTAGGACTTGGATTTAATGTAGTGCTCGATAAATCTGGACTTGAAAAGAGACTATTGCTGAACCTTGACTATTCGTACAGGGTCTTTTTATCTGCAAATACCTCTTTAAGATTTGGTATAAAAGGCGGAATAACCAGCTACAGCAATAACCTTAGCGAATATACCCAGTATAAGCCTTCTGATCCGCTTTTTCAGGGAACAATTGACAATAAGATAATGCCCAATTTTGGTTTGGGTCTTTTCCTTTCGTCTCCCACTTATTTTCTAAGTCTATCAATACCAAAGGTAATGCAAAGTAAATATCAATCAAACATAAATAATTTTTCATCAGTCTCTGAAGTACGGCATCTTTTCTTTGCCGGTGGAATGCTTTTCGATATTGCAAAAAATGTAAAGTTCAAACCGGGATTTATGGCTAAAATCGTAAAGGGAACCCCGTTTCAGTACGACCTCTCCGGAAACTTTTTACTTGCAGAGAAATTCTGGATCGGAGGAATGTACCGGTCCGGCGATTCTTTTGGTGTAATTGCTCAGTGGGTAATTGATAGAAAATTAAGGCTCGGCTATGCTTATGATTTCAATACCAGTGGATTGCAAAATTTTCAGAATGGAATACATGAGGTGATGATCTCCTTTGAGTTCGTTTATGCAAAACGAAGATTAATATCACCACGTTACTTTTAAATTCAAGAGAGACATAGATAAGAATGCAATTTTTAAATTATGATTAATATAAAGTTGTAATGAATTCAATAATTGTAAAATATAACTTTCTTGGATTAATTTTAATTTTCTGCACAACCATTGGGTATTCGCAAGCCATTGATAACCGGATCTTTGATCATTCACCTGTTCAGATTTTAGAATTAAGCACCAACACGATACTCAGCGAATTTGCCCCCACAATTGTAAAAGATTCGCTTTATTTTGTCGCACTTAGCGATAAAATACTCACAAAAGGCAACATAAAACCTAAAGAAAGGGAGATTTACCATCTCTACAAGACCACACTTGATTCATTGGGAGATGCGATAGGGATACGTGAACCTGTCAGTAAATCTGTAACTCCATATAACGATGGACCGGTTTCCTATTGTGCAAAAACGGGCGAGCTTTTTATGACACAAAATTATAATAATCAAATTGATACACTTAAACCTTTTCAGAAGGAGGTCAACAGGCTCAGAATTGTCATCGCAAAATGGGGAAATGGGAAATGGGAACAAACCGCCGATTTCCCTTTCAACAACCCAAAGTATTCCGTAGGCCATCCGGCTATAACAGAGGCGGGTGATACACTAATATTCTCAAGTGATAAACCGGGTGGGTATGGAGAAACCGACCTTTATTATTCTGTAAGAAAAAACGGAAAATGGAAAAATCCAGTCAATCTTGGCCATAGAATCAACACAACCGGGAAAGAGGAGTTTCCCTTTATTACTGATATGAGCTTTAACGGCAGATTTCTTATTTTCAGTTCGAACGGACGATCCGACAAGGGCGATTTCGACATTTATTATACAAGATACCCTTCTGACTTAAAGGATATTACCCGTTTTGAAAATCCAATTAACACCGAATTTGACGATTTTGCGATGGCTATTTCATCATCTCGGGATTACGGATACCTGACTTCCAACAGGCCTGGAACAGGAAGTGATGATAACTATAAATTCATCTTTAAAAGAGCGAACATTCAGTCGGCAAAGCCTGTAGTAATGAAGGTTGAGGAAAATACAAGATCCCTGACCGTTTTGGATCAAAAGAGCAATAGTCCGATTCCCGGAGTTAAAATTGCTACTTGCGACAGAATGGTGTACATTACCGATCGGGAAGGAAAAGTTCGGAATTTACCCTGTAAATGGATCGAATGTGTATTAGTTGCAACGAAGTCAGGCTATATAGATAAAGTAAGGGTTCTAAAAGAATGTACCGACAGCGGTGAAAAACTCAATGATATAATCTTTATGGATAGTACTAATATTGTCAAAGCCGTAATCAAGAACAATGCGGGCACTTCATGGCACACCTCAAATGATAAAGCAGTTGCAGCCCCAATTGCCCCGCCGGTGAATGAGACAAGATCTCAAATAACTGACTCTCCCAAAATTGAACCAACTCCAAAAGTTAATCAGACATCTTCCGCTTCTGCAAATCCGGCAAAATTTAATCTTATTCTCGGTTCATATAATAATAGAGTGGAGGCCAACAAGTTTATCCGTAATCTCAAATCCGAAGGATATGAAACAGTCTTATGCAGTGAATCAGAACCTTTCAGGGTAGGGATGTGGTTTGCGGATTTAAATAAAGCAAAAGCTGAACTTGAAATTCTGAAGAAAAGATTTAAGGGGGCCTGGATTTTGAAAAAATAATGGGTTCAAAGTGTTTCCTCCTTCTTAAAAGCTGCAATATACTCGGTCGGAGTTAACTTCATGACCCTTTTAAACTGGTCATTAAAATGGGACAAATTATTAAACCCACTCTCCATACTTGCCATCGAGACAGGCATCTTCCCGTCAACCATCAGCTTACAGGCATGACCGATTCTCATTTCATTTAGAAACGACAAAAATGTCTTGCCGGTGTGTTTTTTAAAATACCTGCAAAAGGCAGTTGGGGAAATATTTACAGTTCCGGCAACATCTTCCAGTTTAATTGGTTTATTGAAATTCAGAATGATATGTTCGTGAATCTTGTTAAACCTGTAAAAATCGTAGGTATTAACTGTTTTGGAATAACCAATGCTCGTATGATATTTATACTCCCTGGTGTTTGCCATCATATCGAGCAGCAGAATTAATTCAGTGATCCGGTTAATGCCCGATAGCCCAAATATCCGGGCAACCTGTTCTCCCAGCTTTCTTCTGATTTTACCATGAAACTGAACCCCGCGTTGCGACTTCTTGAGAAAATCGCTGATTGCATTCATCTCCGGCAGTTTAATGAAGTTGGTATCAAAGATCTCCTTTCTAAACTGGATAATCAGTGCCTTAACCCCAGAAGTATCTGTGCCGTCGGTATATTTGTGGTCGCTTTTCCACCAGTGTGGTACATTCTCACCAATGATGCTTATCTCACCATCTGTAAAACGGTGAAAACCGTCGCCAACATAGCTGGTCCCCGAACTTTTAACCACAAACAATATTTCAATCTCTGGATGAAAATGCCAGGGGACTGCAAAATGGGGTCGCTCCTCATCAAAGAAGATGACCGACTCGGTAGGCAACGCAGCAAGTTTTTGGTAAAAAGGCTTCATAAAGCAATATAATTAGCAAATTTCGGTGCGACATCGCAAAAATAGGTAAAATACCACTACAAAAAAATCAGCCAAATGGACTTTGGTCCAAATGGCTGACAATTCACTCTTTACTACTAACCACTCTTATAAGTAATCACTCTTATAATTAATCGTTCTCTGTTCTAGTTCATTAATTAATATCCGGTATTTTGGACCAGTTTCGGATTCAGCTTTATCTGGTTTGCAGGAACCGGGAAAAGCTGTCTGAAAGGATCACTGGCAGCATCCTTAAATAGCCAGGTGTTACTATACTTTCCAAACCTGATCAGGTCGTTTCTTCTCCAGGCTTCCCATGCAAATTCACGAACCCTTTCATCCAATAGCTGGTCCAGAGTTGGATCAGCAGATAAGGCGGGAGCTTTTGCCCTTGAACGGATGATGTTTACTAGACTCATTGGTGAATCTCCATTGGTTGAAGAGGCTCCCCGAAGAATCGCCTCAGCTTTCATCATCAGGATATCGGCATACCTAAATACTGGAAAGTCATTATTATCACTTCTGGTGTTCGGATCCCAGTTTGGATCGGGAAAGAATTTAATTGAACGGGCCCCCATGTACTGAGAGAGGTAATCATTCCCCGTATCCATCTTATTTGGGTCATATCTGAGCCAGATCGCTTTAGTAAGCTCCAACTGCCAGATGGTATCGCGTGAGCCAGGAAGAGGTCCTGCATAGTCCTGATTCAGACCTTTATAACTGGTTTTTATTGTTATTGGCGTTCCATCATTATTAAATTGTTTGCCAACGATCCATGTAGAATTACGTACATCGCCTGAAAGGTTGAATTTATCATAGTATTCCGGGAGAGTTTTCATACTGTTACTTGGAGATCTGGTACCCAAACCATACTTGGTTTTTAATTCAGGGGTCAGACTGTAACGGGTAAATGAGTTTCCGGTAATTTTATACGCATCGTAAACGATAGCAAAAATAAATTCCTTAATGGCAGGACCATTGGTAGGTAAGAACATGCTTTTATAATCGCTGTCCAAGCCAAATAAACCTGAAGAAGTAATTGAATCGCAATGAGCAACTGCCTCATTATACATACCAGCACCCTTGTAAACCTGAGCATTCAGATACATCTTGGCAAGTAAGGCATGACCCATCCAGGCTGTTGGGCGTCCGTATGTAGTTGCATCTTTCTTCCGGGGGAGGAATGGAATTATCTCCTTGACCTCGCTTTCGATAAATGCAAATACCTCGGCCCTTGAAGAGGTAGGGGTATCGTCACCAAAATTTTTCAGAATCGGGACATTTCCCCAGTTATCAAGAAGGATAAAATAAAACAATGCACGCATCATCCGAATTTCTGCAAATTGCTGGCTCTTAAGTGTCCCTTCAGGAACAGAAGCAAACATTCCTAAAACAGTGTTACACGCAATTACACCATTGAATGCATAGGCCCAAACGGTCTGAACAATAGCGTTATCCGGGGTCCATGTATGTTTATGCATTTCGCGGTATTGACCGCCGTCATCCCAGTTCCCGTCACGTGCAGGGATCAATGCTTCGTCGGTGGAAAGAGATTCCAGTCTCCAGTAATCAATCGCATAATTCGCAGGGAGAATAGTATAAATAAGACCTTTGGCAGATTCAAACTGAGCTGCAGTTTTCGGGAAGTTGGCAGGTGTAAGCTCCGATTCGATCGGCGTTTTCAAATCGGTGCAGGCAGAGAATATGATCCCTGTAAATAAGGCAAGTAACCCCGCTATTTTATATTTAAAAATATCTATTTTCATGATTCATTAATTTATCGGTTAAAAGTTTCCGGATTAAAAGTTAACATTCAAACCAATCATGATCGAACGTGTTTTAGGATAGAAATTATTGTTATCTATTCCAGGCTCAATGCCTCCAAGGTTAATCTCAGGATCGATTCCCCGGTATTTGGTTATAACAAACAAATTCTTAGCAGCAAGATAGATTCTTACACTCTTCATCTTAACTTTTTCCAGGTTATAGGTATATCCCAGAGTCACATTATCAAGTCTGATATAAGATCCATTCTCAAGGTAACGGGTTGAATTGTAGAACGAATTGACGTCTGTACCAGGTTCACTAAGCGAAAACTTCGGAATGTTATTATTCGAAGCATTGTTCACATCATTCAATGAAGCCAACGTAGCATTCAGGATTTTATTGCCTGCAACTCCCCTGAAGAAGAAACTAAAGTCGAAATTTTTATAGGTTAAATTATTACTCCATCCAAACATCAGTTTTGGCTGAGCACTTCCCCCTTCAACAAAGTCGGCCACAGTAACAACCTTGGAAGTGTCTCCGTTTGCCTTATAAAACATTGAAATTCCCTGAGCATTACGTCCGGCAAATTTCCGCAGATAG
>CAIOOC010000584.1 GCA_903859795.1 uncultured Bacteroidia bacterium | reverse complement strand
CTCATACGACTATCTGCATAATTTTGATTTCGGAGTTGGCACCGGAGCAGGAGTTGAAATTGGTCCGATAGTCGCAAGTGTCAATTATGAACGTGGAATTTCAAATCTCAATCTTCATCCAACCACTTTCCCTGGAACATTCAGTAATAAGTCACTTCAGTTCTCTATCGCATATATGTTCTGGAATTTCAAAAAATAGCAGAATAAAAAAAAGCTGATGGGAGTCAGACCCGTCAGCTTTTAATCGTTCAATCCGAAATTGCCGTTTTGGAATAAATTGCATAAACGACAAGGTATTACCTGGCCCATATCTTTTTGTTAGCCATTGGGCGCAAATTTTCCAGAGCTTTGAGGGCCGATACAAGAGTTTCCTCGTTTTTCGCAAAGTGAAAGCGGATTAAATTGTGAACTTCTTCCCTGAAGAAGCTTGATCCGGGAACAGCAGCTACACCGACCTCAGAAGCGAGCCATTCGCAAAATTCGACATCGTTTGACGCCCCAAACTCCGAAATATCGACCATTACATAATAGGCCCCTTGCGGAACAGTATATTTTAAGCCTAACCGGTCAAGTCCTTTTAGGAAAAACTCTTTTTTTTCGGTATATGACTTCTGTAACCCGGTATAATAATCATCCTTGAATTCAAGTGCCGTGACTGCTGCTTCCTGCAACGGTGATGCTGCTCCCACGGTCAAAAAGTCGTGGACCTTTCGCACACCATCAATAATTTGTGCCGGAGCAATCACATATCCTAAACGCCATCCAGTGATGGAATAGGTTTTCGAAAGTGAACTGCATGATAAGGTTCTTTCGAACATGCCGGGAAGGGAAGCAATGTAAATATGGTGATATGGCGTATAGACGATGTGCTCATAAACCTCATCCGTAATAACAAACACATCGTATTTGATTGCGAAACCTGCAATAATTTGAAGTTCATCCAGGGTATAGACTTTCCCGCTAGGGTTTGACGGATTACAAAGAATCAGAGCTTTGGGCTTCTGTTGAAAAGCTGCCTCCAGCTCATGGGTATCGAAGTTATAATAGGGTGGTTTAAGATGAACATAAATTGGCACTGCCCCAGAAAGGATCGTATCGGCGGTGTAGTTTTCATAAAACGGGGAAAATACGATAACCTTATCCCCCGGATTGCAAACTGTTAGCATAGAAGCAATCATCGCTTCAGTGCTCCCACAGGTTACTGCCACCTGGGTTTCAGGGTTCACCTCAAATCCCATGAACCTTGACTGCTTCCTTGCAAGCGCCTTCCTGAAATTGGCGGCACCCCAGGTTATCGCATACTGGTGGATCGATCCTGCAGCGACTTTTTCCAGGGCCATTTTTAACGGTGCAGGAGGATCAAAATCGGGAAATCCCTGGGACAGATTTACGGCTCCGTGCTGATTGGCAATTCGGGTCATCCTTCGGATAACTGAATCGGTAAAATGGGCTAATTTTTTGCTTAATTCAGGCATACTTTGTTTTTTACAATTTTTTGAGCATCCATAAGTCACAGCCAAAATGGCCGCTGTTACCCATTGGAGCTGATAAATATTCGAACCCGAACTTCTCGTAGATTGTCAGTGCAAGCTTCAATTCAGGCATCGATTCCAGATAAACATATTTAAACCCCAGTTCTGCGGCGGTTTTCAGACATTGTTCGATAATTGATCGACCAAGACCCTTCCCTCTTGCTTCGGGTAACAAATACATTTTCACTAATTCGCATGTGCCATCAGGTAAACTGTCCGTTGGAAAAATCCCACCGCCGCCTACAATCTTTCCGTTCAGTTCAGCGACAAAATAGGTTGATTTATCCTTAATGAACAGTTCTGAAAGTGAATCCGTAGCCGCATCAAAGTATACTGTACCCGGATGGTTCGCCCCAAATTCAGCAAGGGTAGAGCGGATAATCTGCGCTAATTGCCAGTTATCTGATGACAAAATTGTTCGTAGTCGGATGTTTGAGTCGTTGTTCATTATTTGATTATCTGCGCTGCAATATTAATGTATTGAAACCTAAATCCCAATTAAAGCAAAACTACAAAGTTGAAAAGTCAGACAATATACCATAAAGCAGGTATAATAAATACGCATTTTATGGGATTGTCGGAACTGAAATTAACCGTCATTTTTGTATCATAAAAAAATTAAGAAAGCCATGACAAAAATTGCATCCAATCTTACCGATTTAATTGGGAATACTCCCCTGCTTGAATTTTCTAATTTTAACAGGAAACACAATCTTGAAGCGACCATCATAGGGAAGCTCGAATTTTTCAATCCAGCCGGAAGTGTAAAAGACCGGATTGGATTCGCGATGATTGAAGCCGCCGAAAAACAAGGCTTATTAAATAAAGACTCTGTAATTATAGAGCCTACAAGTGGCAATACCGGAATTGCACTGGCATTTGTTGCTGCCGCAAAAGGATATCGTTTGATTATCCTTTTACCTGAAACTTTTAGTCTTGAAAGAAGAAACCTGTTGAAAGCATTGGGTGCTGAACTGGTCCTCACTCCAGGAAGCGAAGGGATGAAAGGGGCGATCAGAAGAGCCGGTGAACTGGCTGAAATTACTCCAAATTCGTTTATGCCCCAACAGTTTAAAAATCTTGCAAATCCTGACGTTCATCGCCGCACTACTGCGGAAGAGATTTGGAGGGATACTGACGGAGAGGTAGATATCTTTATTTCCGGAGTTGGTACAGGCGGAACAATAACAGGGGTTGGCGAAGTACTTAAATCAAGAAAACCGGGTGTTCAGATTATTGCTGTAGAGCCAACCGACTCCCCTGTTTTGTCAGGCGGAAATCCAGGACCTCACAAGATCCAGGGTATTGGTGCAGGTTTTATTCCCGATATTCTGAACGTTTCAGTTATCGATGAAGTGATCCAGGTAACAAATGCTCAGGCTATTGAGACCAGTCGCGAATTGACCCGTACGGAAGGTCTGGTTGTTGGAATCTCTTCAGGTGCAATTGCATACGCAGCGCTCCAGGTTGCCAAACGTCCGGAAAACAAGGGCAAAAAAATTGTCGCGGTTATGTGCGACACTGGTGAACGGTATTTATCGACCCTTCTCTATCAGTTTGAAGACGAAAAATCCAATATCTTTAGTGCAATCTAACAAGCGCAAAAAAACGATTCTATATATCTTCTGAAGTTATAAGCGGGAGTCTCAAGATTTGGGTCTCCCGTTTTGCTTTTATATTTCAAACCCTCAATGTTTTCGAAACCTTGAGGGTTTTCTATAGGTATTTTCTCTAATTTTACTCCGTCACCACATATTAGGAATCTTTATGATAACAGGGATTTATAAAACACTCTTTCAGAAGCTTAACCCGGTGATTGACCCCAAACGGATTTTTCATGATCCGCTCCATACGCTGGCTTTTGGTACGGATGCCAGCTTTTACAGGCTGATTCCCAAAATGGTGATTAAGGCCAAAAATGAACTGGAGGTTTCGCTGATTCTGCGTGAATGCGACAACCTGAATATTCCAGTTACGTTCAGGGCTGCCGGAACCAGTTTGTCAGGACAGGCAATTTCCGATTCGGTACTGGTCATTGCGGGAAATCACTGGAAAAAATACAGGATCAAAGATGGCGGCCTAAAAATCAGGCTTCAACCAGGATTAACCGGAGGATATGTAAATGCGCTGCTGTCACCCTTTGGCCGAAAAATAGGTCCTGATCCGGCTTCTGTAAATGCTGCTATGATAGGTGGGATTGCCGCGAACAATGCCAGCGGAATGTGCTGTGGTACAGCTGAAAACTCCTACAAAACGGTCGACAGTATGCGAATAATTTTCGCAGACGGCACTCTGCTTGACACTGCCGATGCAGAGAGTAAAGCCAGATTCCGGTTATCACATTCTCAATTGATTCAGAATATTACAGATATGGCGGCCGAGGTCATATCGAACAGGTCACTTGCAGAGCGAATATCAGCTAAATATAAGATGAAAAATACCACGGGCTATAGTCTAAATGCTCTGGTTGACTATACAGACCCCTTTGATGTGATCGAACATCTGATGATCGGATCGGAGGGAACATTGGGTTTTATTGCAGAAATCACCTATAAAACAGTAATAGATCATCCGTTCAAAGCCAGCTCCCTGATGATCTTCCCGGATATTGAAAAAGGGTGTAAAGCTGTTTCAATGCTTCAAAAGGCACCCGTTTCAGCTGTTGAACTGATTGACAGGGCAGGTCTGAGGGCTGCTGAAAATCAGGACGGGATGCCTGAATATCTGCGAAATATAAATCATTATGGTTGTGCAATTCTCGTTGAGACACGAGCTAAAATAAAAGAAGAACTGGATGACCAGATCGGGCAGATTCTTGCAACAATAAAATCGGTCGAAACGGAGTTACCCGTTCAATTCACAGCCATCCCATCAGAATATGAGCGGTTTTGGAATATCAGGAAAGGAATGTTCCCATCAATAGGAGCCATTCGAAAAACCGGTACCACCGTAATTATTGAGGATGTTGCGTTTCCTGTCCCACGATTGGCCGAGGCAACACTTGATCTTCAAAAACTTTTTAAAAAATGGGGATATTCCGAAGCTGTCATATTTGGACACGCCCTTGAGGGAAACCTTCATTTTGTCTTTACCCAGGATTTTGGATTGCAAACCGAAATAGACCGCTACCGTGATTTTATGGCCGATGTAGCAGAGATGGTAGTTACAAAATATGATGGATCTCTTAAGGCAGAACATGGTACAGGACGAAATATGGCGCCCTTTGTTGAGCTGGAATGGGGAAAAGAGGCATATCTTATCATGAAGCAGATTAAAAAGATGTTTGATCCCCGGAACCTGCTTAATCCGGGAGTAATTATTAATGGCGATCCGGAGGCTCACCTGAAAAACCTTAAGCCAATACCGGCTGCCAGTACCAAGATTGATAAATGTATTGAATGTGGCTTTTGTGAACCTTCATGCGTCTCTGCTGAAATGACCCTTACGCCCCGGCAGCGGATCGTGGTATACCGCGAAATGGCAAGTCTCAGGTATAGTGGCCGCGAACCGCATATTTTTGCTTCACTTTCCAAAGACTTTAAATATAATGGAAACGAAACCTGTGCCACCGATGGTTTATGCGCCATAAGTTGTCCGGTGAAGATTGATACGGGAAAGCTCATCAAAACGCTCAGGGGGGAGGAGGGCGATTCAGGACAAAGGGTAGCAGCATGGATCGGGTTACATATGAAAGGGATCATTTCACTTGCACGGGTTGGTCTTTCTGTTGTGGGTTTTTTTCACATCGTTCTCGGAACTTCGCTGATGACCAGCATTTCACGTGGTTTACGAAGCTTATCAGGAAACAGGATACCTCTTTGGAACCCCTATATGCCTTTGGGTTCCAGGGCTATAGTTGTCAATTCAGTTCCTAAAACCGATAACGAACGTAAAGTTGTCTATTTCCCTTCGTGCATTAACAGGGCAATGGGTGTTTCAAGAGAACATCGGGGTGAAAAGCAGCTTTCCGAAATAATGGTCCAACTGCTTGTTAAAGCCGGTTATCAGGTTCTATATCCTGAAAACCTAGGCCGTTTATGCTGTGGAATGGCCTTTACGAGTAAGGGTTATACGAATGTCGGAATGAAAAAATCCCAGGCTCTTGAAGATGCACTTGTTAATGCCAGTGAAAACGGTAAATATCCTGTACTGTGTGATATGAGCCCATGTCATTTTACAATGAGGGAAAACATGAAGCCAACACTAAAACTCTATGAACCAGTTGAATTCATTATTGAATATTTACTTCCATATCTTCAGATAACACCAGTTGAGGATACCATTACTGTGTTTCCGGTATGTAGTATGAAAAAAATGGGATTAGAGAAGAGGCTGGTCGAACTGGCCGAACGGTGTGCCGCTAAAGTGATTGTACCTGAAACCAACTGTTGCGGCTTTGCCGGTGATCGCGGATTTTCGGTCCCTGAACTTAATGAACATGGTCTTCGGGAGCTTAAAGCACATCTTCCTGCGGAAGTGAGGAATGGCTATTCAACGAGTCGGACATGCGAGATAGGATTGAGCCTGCATTCGGGAATTACGTACCAATCCATAGTGTACCTTGTTGACAGGGTCACAAATCCTTTAAAAGAGATTGAACTATATCCCACTCCAAAGCCAGTTCTTTAAATATCCCGTTAAGTTCACCAAAGTCTCCCTTGTCAAGGTTTAATTCAAGTTCTATTGCCGTCTCAGCCATTTGACTGAACCACATGTTTAATGATGCCCCCTTAATGGAATGAGCTGTCTTTTTAATCACACTCAGATCCTGTTCTTTGATAGCTCTTTTCAGAACTTTCAGGTCATGATTAAACTGCAAATAGATCGCTTCAAGTAATTCATCGAAAATAATCGGGTCATTTCCAATGCTTTCCATAAGCAATGCCTTGTCAAAATGAAGATTCGCTTTGTTTGCGGGATTCTCGCCTTTCTCGCGCTTTGATTTACGGTAGAAATAAGAAAGATGTTTTCCGAGTATTTCATGTAAACGATTACTTTCAAGAGGCTTAGTCAAAAAATCATCCATACCGGCCTCGAGGCATTTTTCTTTTTCACCCTTTACTGCCCCGGCTGTTAAAGCAACAATCGGAACCCTGCTCCCCTTTCCTGATTCATAGTTTCGTATAGCCATTGTAGCCTCAATACCTGACATTATTGGCATTTGAATATCCATTATGATCAGATCTGGTTTTTGGGCTATCGTCATTTCATATGCCTCCAGGCCATTTTTAGCTTCGTAAATTAAAACATTGGGAATCATTTGTTTAATCAACGTTGTCACAAGAATCATATTTATTATTACATCTTCTGCGACCAGGATACCGGGGGCTGCCTTATGAGAAGAATGAAACGGCTCAGAATGGAGGATATCCTCGCGTTCCGGGATTATGACATTTTGATGGTTGTGAACATTCTTCAGATATTGCAATAATTCAGAAGATTTTACCGGTTTGGTGAGATTAAATATTACACCCAGCCTTTTACAATCTTCATAAATTTCAATATCATCCGAAGAACTGTGAAGCAGTATAACAGCTTGTTTTTCAGGAGTAAGATTTAATTGGTCCCTGATCATTCTGATTGTATCAAGACCATTGATTTTGGGCATTTGATAATCAACAATAATTACATCGAACGGTTCCTTAGTATCCTCAAGAAGTTTTATTGCTGAAAGGCCATTATCAGTACCGACAAATTCTATACCCCAGTTATGGCAGGCGTGTTCAAGGATCATTCTGTTATTGAAGTTATCGTCAATAACCAATATTCGGTTCATCGAGGATAACTCATTCAGGTCCAGTTTCTCGCCCACTTCGTAATTTGTTTTAAGTGTAAAAAAGAAGGTAGACCCTTCTCCAATGGCACTTAACACTTCAATTTTGCTTCCCATCTTTTCGGCAAGCATATTTGAAATAGTCAATCCTAGACCTGTCCCCCCAAATTTTCGTGTTGTGGAACCATCAGCCTGCGAGAAAGCCTTGAATAATAGTTTTTGCTGTTCAGCATTGATGCCAATACCAGTATCACGAACTGAAAATTTAAACTCTCCGGTAAGATCATCGGTTTTGACAAAAGTAACTTTCAGTTCGACCTCTCCCGTTTCTGTAAACTTTACTGCATTTGCCAAAAGGTTAACCAGAATCTGTTTCAGACGTGTCGGATCCATAGTGGCAAAGCGAGGAATATCCTGCTGAATATTAAGAAGAAGTTCTATGTTTTTCTGGGATGCATGATATTTAATAATATCAGAAGTGAGTTCAACAAGTTCTATAATATCAGCTTTAATCCAGTCAAGCTCCATCTTGCCT
>CAIOOC010000583.1 GCA_903859795.1 uncultured Bacteroidia bacterium | reverse complement strand
TAGATACGCGTTACCGCGAGAACCTATACACCACACAAAGTTCCGATTTTACGATGCAACTACCTATGAAACTTAGCAAAATTGTTTCAATGCAACTATCTTCCATTGAATTATACCTGAGCCTTTATGAGATATTTACCTTTTTGAATAAAAAATTTCAATTTAACCTGAATAATAACCACCAATTGCAAATCCAATGATTTACCCCCCTCATTTTCCGGAAGATTATGAAAATATTGCCGAAAAAAGGGTGTATCATGCCTTGTCTGCACTACCTGTCGATGATTACGATGTTTATTTCCAAAAGACCTTCAGTGGTTCGGGAAGCCGGGAAAATGATGATTATGAAATCGATTTTCTCGTAATCGATATGCGGAACGACCGGTTTAATGCAATGCTGGTGATCGAGGTCAAGGGCGGAAAACTAACTTATTCGGCAAAGGAGAATTGCTGGTTCCAGAATGGGCATAAATTAAACCCGGGACCGGACGGACAGGCCAGGAAGAACAAGCACAATCTGGTTCACAGGTTCCCCTCTCTTTTAGTGAATGTTCCGGTTGGATGGTTGCTCTGGTTTCCGGAAGGTTACAATACAGCAGGCGACTTTACCCCGGTAAATATGAAGCCATGGCAGGTGTTAGATTTTGATTCTCTGTCTCTGTTCAAAGTATGTATTGACCTGGCTTTTGAAAAGATCAAAGGCAAATACGATCAGTTTTCCGGTGAGTCAATAGAATTCTATACAACTAAATTAAGGACCAGCTTATTAAGAGGGCTCGGAATTATTCAGCCGCTTAACATCCGGCTCAGGAGATTTGATGAACAGTTCCTTCAGCTTGAACGGGAGCAAAAGAGCTTTTTTGCGAGTCTATACCAGATCCGGAGACTTGCCGTTTCGGGCGGTGCAGGAACCGGCAAAACACTGCTCGCTACCAGTGCGGCTATTGATCTTGGAAATGAAGGGAAGTCTGTCCTGTTTTTATGCTTTAACAGGATGCTGGCGCTGGCACTGGAAGCCACGATTGCCAATGAAAATATCACTATTTCCACATTTCACACCTTTGCCTATAGACGGGTTGAGGAGCAGGATTCCGGCTGGATTACACGGAATCCCGATAGAGGCGATGATTTTCATATGCGTCTGCTGCCCGATAAATTTGACGAGATTACGACCAAAAACAATTTAAAGAAAAAATACGATGTACTGATTATTGATGAAGCCCAGGATTTTGAACACACCTGGCTGCGGACGATCTTTAAATATACCCATCCCAAAAGTCAGGTAATCCTGTTCTTTGATGAAAATCAAAACATCTTTAAACGCCGGTTTTCAATTCCCGGAAAGGTTACCTTCACACCATTTAAACTCAATAACAATTATCGGAACACCCGAAAAATCTGTGATTTTGTGACCAGATCAACAGGGATTGAGATTACATCCAGCAATACCCCTGTTGGAATTGATGTAGAAACTATTGGTTATTCAGATACTGAAGATCTGATTGGGAAAGTGTCGCGGTGTGTTTTAAGTCTGGTGCAGATTGAAAAGATCCCGCTTCAGGATATCCTGATTCTTATCGATGGCCATGTGAATGACCATCCGTTTGCCTCGGTAAATGCACTGGCCAGTTTCAAATTTAAAGCCTGGGATATTAACTCACCTCGGGAGCCAAATGAGTTGTACTTTACCTCGATCACCCGTTTTAAAGGGTTGGAAAGCAATGTGGTTTTGTTGATACTTAATGAAGCAGCTGTATCCGAAGAGAAGAAGCAGTTTTATACCCAATGCACAAGGGCAAAGAGTATTTTGAAGGTGTTTGAGAGAGACAATAGATTGTAATTATTAAATAAAAGATAAGAATTTAGAATGGCGATTAAGAAATCAGAATTATACAGCTCGCTTTGGGCAAGTTGCGATGAGTTACGTGGCGGAATGGATGCCAGTGAATACAAGGATTATGTGTTGCTGATGCTTTTCATCAAGTACATCAGCGATAAATATGCAGGAGTTCCTTATGCGCCAATTACAGTACCTGAAGGGTCGAGTTTCAAGGATATGGTCGCCTTAAGAGACTGTAAAATGAACTCTGTCTAAAGCAAAAATTAGTTATAATTGAACTTTAGACAACAGTGTTATGGAATCAGAAGAAT
>CAIOOC010000582.1 GCA_903859795.1 uncultured Bacteroidia bacterium | reverse complement strand
TGACTGAAAATAATCACCTAAAGATTATGTTTTATATACCTAAAATTTATTTTGTCCCAGCCCCAAAAAGCACCAAAATGGGCAGTTATTGCCGCAAATGTAAATATGCTCGAAGCAAACGAGGGGGAATTGAATGAGGCATTCAGGGCGCAGCAAGCAAACGATCCGGGCGGACATGTAGCCCGGAAAAACGAACTGATGGAGAAATTCTTCCACAAGATTTACCGTCTGGGACGGAAACTACTGCTCTATGCAAAAGACACAAATGATCAGTTACTGATCAATCAAGCCTCTTTTACAGAATCAACTTTAAACAAACTCAACGAAAAGGAGGCGCTGCTAACATGCGGCAGTATCCTTCAACGCGGGAATGAATACCTTGCCAAAACTGCAGGTTAAGGCATTACCGCCGAGGAACTTAAAGCATTGGCAACAAATTTCTCTGAACTTGAGACCCTGCAGCCTTCGATCGGGATCGTCACCAACGAACGAAAGAGCGCTGTCAGGTCAGTTAAAGTACTCATCAAAGAGGGAACCTTTATTCTCGCCAAGCTCGATGATGGTTTTGAAGGTTTCCTGGATGATGACAATTTTCTTGATGGTTGGTTTGCTGTCAGGAAGATTAAAGGGAGACACATCTACCAAAAGCCTAAAGTACCAATCACCGTAAATTAACTCAGATGTGAGGGCCGGACATATAAAGTTGAACAAATCCGGCTTCACTATCTAAATTTAGTTTTTCACTACAACATTTGCTTTGCAGAATCCACGGTAATCTCCAATACCCGCGTCAGAAAAGAAAATTTACTTTTCATCATGTCATACTCTTCGCCCGATTCGATATAGCGGGCACTCCCCTCTATTATAAATCCCGTTCCGGGATAATCTTTGTAACCCAAAACATCTTTGCTTCCCAGGGCTATTTTAACCTTGTTGTTTACATCCACATTTTTCTGAGTCTTTCGAAAACCGTAGGCTGGAATCAAAATCCGCTCATCATCAGTAACTACCAGAAAGGAATTCCAGGTGTTTACTAAATGTGGCTCAACACCCCATGACATGAGAGACACAACACCTTCATGTTTTAATACTTCCGAAAACTTTCCACTTAGTTTACTCATGATATTTTTTAATTTGATTTTAAATTATTTAACCAACCTTACTTTGCCTGCCAGAAACACCTTTTGGGAGAGATAATTAATTCTTCGGCTTTTAATCTGCTATAGCTTTATCAACCACTTTACGGTCAAGATTTGTTAATACCGCAATTTTCCCGGCATTTAAAGCGATCCCTTCTTTTTTCATTATTTCCAGTATCTGAATTTTTGCTTCCATATTCATCTGTAAATAAATTGTTTTTTAAAGGTCAGATGGAATCGAAGATCAGCGTAGCTAACAGCCATGATGAAAATTTCATTTCGGTTTGTGATTTCTCAACCATGGCTATTTGATAGCGTTTAAGATTTCGATTACAGCAGCAAAAATACCATGAAAAGAATTCTTAAAAATTAAACTGGATTAAGAAATTCAAATTACAAATTCTTTTTCCGCAGTTCACTCAGATATTCAGGGGTGAGCCCGAGATAGGAAGCAATCATGTACTGGGGTACCCGCACCATAAATTCCGGGAAAGAAGTGCTGAAATGAAAGTAAAATTCTTCTTTAGACATTTCGTACAATAATTTCGACCGATGTTGAGCACTGGCTACCGCTTTCTGCATAATTATTCTAAAATACTCCTCTAAATGAGGAAGTTCAATGAGCAATTTATCAAGATCCTGATTGTTAATAGATACGATTGTAGATTCTTCAATAGTCTGGATATAATAATCTGAAGGCGAATTATTCATGAAACTCTGATGGTCTGAAATCCACCAACCATCCAAGGCAAACTGGGTGATTTGTTCTACCCCTTTTTTATTGATGAAATACATCCTCAAACAACCTTTTTCAACAAAGTACAAATTCTTGCAAACCTTTTGCTCCTGCAATATAAATTCCTTCTTTTTGAATTGATGTCTTTCCAAATATTTGTTAACAGTCTCAACCTCAATTTCATTTATTTCTAAAAACTTTCTAATATGCCTTATGATATTGTTATGCATTTATCACTTTTTAAAAGTTTGCATGGCAAAATTGTAGCCTGCGGGCGGAGCTGAAACCCTTATGAGTTAGGAGCCTGTGCTGAACAAAATCCCTCACGGAACAAATCTGTTTGATCCTGCCAAAAATAGACATAAATGCAATTAAATTACAATCGCAGAATTGCTTTCATTCCCCTGAGATATGGTGCCAAAAAATTTGTGGCAGCAAGGATATACTGCAAACGAACAAGAGATTGAATTTATAAATAAAAACAGCGTGAACAATTTTCTGAGTTTTGCATTATTTAAATAGAATGAATATTAATAGCAAAATAAATCATCATGGCACAGGTATCAATTTATTTCAACTTCGAAGGAAACGCTGAAGAAGCTTTTAACTTCTACAAAAAGGTTTTCAAAACAGAATATTCAACACCAATAATGAGAATGAAAGATATTCCGGCCCAACCAGGTATGCCGGAACTTTCAGAAGCTGATCAAAACAAAGTAATGCATGTCGCATTACCGATTCTTGGGGGCACAGAAATTATGGCCACCGATGTGCTTGAAAGCATGGGACACAAACTGATTGAAGGTAATAATATATCGATCAGCATAAATCCAGATACTAAAGAAGAAGCGGACCGCCTATATCAGGAACTTTCTCAATCGGGAAGTGAAGGTGTTGCTCCTCACGATGAATTCTGGGGTTACTGGGGAACCTGCAGGGACCAATTCGGAATCCGGTGGATGTTTAATATCGCGAATCAGCCCAATAATAATTAATTACTTATCCAAATTAATTTCATGGAAACCAATAGCATATCATTACATCGGGTTATAAATGCATCTCCCGAAAAAATCTATCGAGCTTTTACCGATCCAATTGCAATGGCATCTTGGATTCCTCCGTATGGATTTCTATGTGTTGTTCACAGCATGGAGGCACGACAAGGTGGAAACTACCGGATGTCATTTATCAATTTCTCAACAGGAAACGGAAACTCATTTAGTGGAACTTACTTAGAATTGGAGCTGAATGAATTTATTAAATATACTGACGAATTTGAGGACCCGAATTTACCTGGTAAAATGGTTACCTCGGTTTGGCTCAAAAAAGTTTCATGCGGTACAGAACTTAAAATTACCCAAGAAGGAATTCCTTCGGTTATACCAACTGAAATGTGTTATTTAGGGTGGCAGGACTCACTGGAAAAGTTAAAAAAATTAGTTGAACCAGAAATTCCGGATGCTTAATTATGATGAATACAATAGGATATTTCGAAATACAATCATCTGAACCCGAGAGGGAGATTGTATTTTATAGTACCATTTTTGGCTGGAAGTTTTTTAAAGAAGAATTTGTTCCAATAGAATATTACAGAATTGAAACAAATAGTATTAACGGAGGACTTCTCAAACGGCCTGTTAAAGTACCTCCGCCAGAATTTGGAACAAACGCGTTTGTATGTTCTATTCGGGTTGACAACTTTGACCATATGTCTGAATTAATACTTAAAAATGGAGGTCAAATTGCATTCCCAAAATTTGCAATCCCGGCCCGTTGTTGGCAGGGCTATTTTTTAGACCTTGATAATAACACATTTGGAATTTTTGAAGTAGATGAGAATGCAAAGTAGCCAATATTTTGAGCTAATTTCTTTTCAGCCTAGCACCGAAACCAGACTTGCCGGGAGCTTTCCGGTCGTATAAAATTGGTGGACATAGATGCACCGGTGAACATTCTAGTCGGAGGCTATTCCTGACAGGTTGACGCCTCCGATCCGGTTTCTTGTTTTGATTTCCTAATTTTTAGTCTACAGGTTCCCACAACTGAACTTTGTTTCCTTCTGAATCAAGGATATGAATAAATTTACCATAGTCGTATGTTCCAATTTTATCCACAATTGTAACACCTTCCTCCCTTAATTCATCTACAAGTTTTGCCAGGTTTTCAACCCTGTAATTAATCATAAAATCCTTTGATGAAGGTTCAAAGTATTTTGTTGAATCGGGGAAAGGGGTCCATTGTGTTTGAGCTTTCTTCTTGCTGTCTGCACTTTCGTACCACTCAAAGGTTGCGCCATATGGGTTAGTCGCTAAACCAAGGTGTTTTTGATACCATTCTGTCATCTTTCGCGGGTCTTTGCATTTGAAAAAAACGCCCCCAATGCCTGTTACTTTTTTCATTTTATGATTGTTGCTTATTGTTACTGATTTGAAAGCGAAACCAATAAAAAAGGTTGTCACAAGAGCCAAAGATATTAATATTGTCTTTTTCATCGTTGTCAGATTTATTTTATTGTCAATTCAATGTCGGTTCTTACTCGTATTGCCAACGCATCCGGATTAATGCCAGGCTCATTTTGGTGACGAATAACTCAATTACACGTCGCAATTCTTCGTTATTCTATTCTTCTTTGTTTGGTATACGAATCGAAATTGCTTATGCCCCTTTAAACATTCCTAAATTCTCAAACAGTATAAAGATGTACAAAAAATAGAAATAGCAGAGATATAGAAATTTTCAACTAGTTCTTGGTCAATTGTAACAGAGAAATAGGAATATTCATTAGGTTTTTGGTCATTTGTTAATCGGAAATACAGCCGAGCCCCGCGGTTTGAAACCGTAAAAGACCAGCACATCACCGACCTTAAACTCTTCAGGTTTAAGCGCTTTTCCAAGCCTTTCAAAGGCAGCGGAACTCCTTGGGAGGCTTATTTTAAAATTCTTAAATACATAATTGACAAAACCAGAACAGTCAAATCCTTTCTTAGGATTACTGCATGCTGTACGGTATGATGTGCCGATAAGCTCCATTGCATACCGGATGATATCGACCCGGGTAATCCCGCCTGAACTATTTTCAGGATCACCCATCATAACTACCAGACTGCTGTACCCGGAATTTAACGAGACGGATAACAGCAGGAATATAATTAAAATTGCAACCTTCATTTTATGAAATCCTCTAACTTACTTTGCGTGAAACCTGGTGTTAAACTCTTTTTCAACTAAAAAATGCCCAATTGTTCACGAACTGATACACTTTATTCGCTCAAAGTAGGCACTATATCCGGATTGACCAAATTGGGGTCGAGATCGGGTGCCGAAATTTGTGATTGCGGAGAGTTTCCCGGGGGAAAGGGAGGACCTGTTTGGAATTTGAAAAATTTAATACCAATTTATTTTTAGAATAGGTCTGATGGCAGTTTCCTGGACAACCTGAACATTATTGCAACCGGTTGGGAAGGTGGCTTGAAAGCTATTCTGCAGGATAACGGAAGTAAAATTGTTTGGGCAAATGGCTCTGTCTGGCAGCGGTCAAAAAGATGACACTCAAGGTTCGGTCACAGTTACTTTAGAGCATGTTCAGGAAAACATGTTTTGGAGTAACCATATTTCAATTGGAACTTACTTTTCTACCAATCTTCCCCTTTTTGAATGTAAGTTCCAGTTGGGCCGAACTTCCCGGATCTGTTTTCACCCACCTTTCATTAGTTGATTCAATGCCAAAGATGTTTGGGCTTTGTGTCGTTCCATGATCTTTTATTTGCAGTAATTCCTGACGCTCTGATAAAAACCTTCCTATTTGGGCATGAACATTTCTAAAAGGTTCAAGTTTGTAAGAACTTAAGAACTCAATATAGATCGTCTCATATTTCCTTGCGAAATGCCTGATAAATTCATGGGAATCAAATTCCGGATTAGGAATTTTTCTGATTATCTCTTCTCTAATGACACTCAAGTTTTCATTCATAAATCGATTTAAACTCATAGCCAAGGTTATTTATAATTTGTATATTTCCGTAAATCTACAATATCCTTAATAATTCCGGATCATTTTCAATGTTTTTTTTCATCGGTTATCTGCATATTAAACATTTGACTATGAGGTAATTTTAGTATAACTTTCACATTATTGATCTCTAATACTTAGTTCAAACGAAGGTAATCCGATATTTAGCCGCATTATTACTGCTCTTAATAACAATTCTGCATGCTTTACCTTTATTTAAAGAAGTCAGCGATCCAAAT
>CAIOOC010000581.1 GCA_903859795.1 uncultured Bacteroidia bacterium | reverse complement strand
AGAAGTGATCAAGTATGACGATTATGTCAGGCTTGGTTCTGAGGCTGCCTGCCGCGAGGTAGGAAAGATCGCTGTTGAAGGAAAGGAATACATTGTTCAGGACAGCGATATTATGCATTTCAGGTTTAATGTGTAAGAGATGAAACTGGCGACTGGCTGCCGGCAACTAGCGACTGGCAACCAGATTAAACTGCCAATAGCCAGATGCCAGCCGCCAGCTATCTGATTATTTCATCCCTTTTTTGTTTAAGATCATCTCAATCTCGTCCATCACCTTGTTCATTGCCTGGATAGTTTTTTCGAACGGAACCGAAGTTGTCATATCAACACCAGCATCCCTTAGTTGGTTGATTGGATAATCTGAACCGCCGGAGGAAAGAAATTTAAGGTATTTTTCCAATGCCCCAGGTTCTTTATTCATCACCTTTTCGGCAAGGGAGATTGAAGCAGTAAACGATGTACTGTATTGAAAGACGTAAAAATTCATATAGAAATGCGGGATGTACGCCCATTCCATTTTTACATAATCATCAATTATACAAAGCTTTTGATCGTGTCCGTAATATCTTTTCAGGATATCTTCATAGATTTCTGAAAGATATTCTCCGGTAAGTGGTTTCCCTTTTTCAACTTCCTGATGGATTTTTTTCTCAAATTCGGCAAATTGTGTTTGTCTGAAAAGCGTTCCTTTAAAACCATCAAGCCAGTTCATAAGTAACGAAAGTTTTACATCGTCATCTTTCACATTTTTAATCATATAGTTAAAGAGCAAAACCTCATTAAATGTTGATGCAACCTCGGCCACGAAAGTTTTATATTGAGCAAGGGGATAAGGCTGTGTCTTATTCGAAAAATAACTTTGCATCGTATGTCCTAATTCATGTGCGAGTGTACTGACATCATTGTATGAGTCATTGTAATTCAGTAAGATATAAGGATGAACATCATATGCCCCTCCGTTTGAGTAGGCTCCGGAGCGTTTTCCTGTATTTGGATAAATATCCATCCAACGTTCATTCATCGCCCTACTTAGCGTATTAACGTATTCAGGACCAAGTGGTTCAAGAGCTTCCAGAACCAGTTTACAACCTTCGTCATATCTGTATTTTAATTCCACATTTTTAACTGCCGGTGCATATAAATCGTAGTATTTTAAGGTGTCAACCCCAAGCATCCGTTTCTTAATACCCAGATAACGGTGGAATGCAGGAAGATTCTTATTCACATTAGTCACAAGACTCTCATAAACGGCAACTGGTATGTTGTTTGGAGTAAGTGCAGCTTCGATAGCTGAACCATATTTTCGAGATTGAGCCCGAAAAATATGTTCTTTTACATTTGCGTACATCATCTGGCCGTATGTGGCCTTATAATTGGCGAAATTTTTCCAGAACGTTTCAAAGGCGATTTTTCGGTCTGCCCGATTACCTGAGATTCTCAATCGGCTGTAGGCTGTTTCGGTAAGCTTAACCTTCGTATTATCGCTTAGTGTGACTTCCGGTGAAGGCATCTCGGCATCTTTGAATGTCCCGTATATATCATTGGCTACGCTTGAAATCATTGACGATCTTGCAAGAATTCGTTCCTCCGGTTCGGAAAGCGTATGCTCTTTCTTTTTGAATAAATCGAAAAGGTCTTTTTTATACACAGCCAATCCTTTTTGTTCTTTTAAAAAACCTTCAATTACATTCCAGTCAACTGAAAGTAATTCAGGTTCAATAAATGCAGTCCTGGTACTGTAATCTGACAGGATTTGTTCAAGACCTTGCTGCATAGCCATATATTTCATATCGCGTGTATCCTGATCACTGTTCATTGCGGCATATACATAAAGACGGGAGACCTCTTTGTCCAGCGCGGAAGAAAATTCAAGGCAGGCCAGCAGGTCAGCCGATGATTTGGTCAGTTTCCCCTTGAACGAATCAATCTTCACCATCTCACCCATCAACCGGCTTTTAGCATCTTCCCAGTTTTTATCAGCAGGATATAAATGTGTCAGATTCCATTTATACTTCTGATCGATCTCATTTCTCTCTTTTTGTCCGAATGCCGTGATGGCAATCAACAGGATAAGATTTACCACTAAGGGAATTCTCATAGTCATGGAAATTAATTTGAAATTTTTTCTAAAAATATTGTTTTTAATATAATTTACTAATGATTTTTACTTCTCCCCCTAAAATAACTGTATTATTTAGATTCGAAACAAGTATTTAAGTTAAGTAAGGGATTGAATAATAGCGGATGTTATAAAAAAATTAAATAATTGGATAAATATTTCTTCATAATTTAATTTTTTTAACAAAATCATTTTTCAAATCCGTAACTTTGAGTAAGCCAAAACCTGAATAGCTACAATTCCTTAAAGTCAATTTCGTTAAGATATTTTTATTGAACATGAAATAACAATTAAAAGAGCATGTTATGAAAACTCAATCAGAAAACGAAACAAAATGCTGTCCCGAATTTGATCCCGCTCCATGGGACGAAAAGATAGTTGAATGGGATAATAAAAAATTTATAAAAGATCGTGTCGTCACACTTTTTTACATGCCTGTTAATTTTGGCAGTGTAATGAAACGGTTAAATAAGACAATTGTGAATGCTGATGCAATTATGCCTGACTATCTTTGTCTGTCGGATCATACCTCAAAATGGAACATGGATTTGTATCTTGCTGTGGATAAGGATATACAAGGGGCTACAAATGTTGATTTCAGCGGTAAATTCTTTTGCAAGGTATTTGAAGGAGCATTCAGAGACACAGGCAAATGGTGCAAAGATTTTGAAAATATCGTAAAATCAAAAGGATTTAAAAGCAATAAGTTATACATGTGGTATACGACATGTCCCAAATGTGCAAAAAAATACGGGAAAAACTATGTTGTTCTCTTATCGAAAGTTGACTAAATTTTGATCATAAACAGGTCCTTAATCTTTGAAAGGT
This sequence comes from uncultured Bacteroidia bacterium, assembly GCA_903859795.1. Lineage (GTDB taxonomy): Bacteria > Bacteroidota > Bacteroidia > Bacteroidales > Prolixibacteraceae > JAAFHB01. The sequence continues at coordinate 1,527 of CAIOOC010000581.1, read as the reverse complement.
TGTGCTATGTCGAATAAGTACGAACAAATTATAAGAGTGATGCTGGCGCACGCCGGGATTGAAATAAACGGAAATAATCCCTGGGATATACAGATTTACAACAAGGAATTTTATCGCAGGACGCTTACTGAAGGTGATTTAGGGTTTGGGGAATCCTACATGGCGGGTTGGTGGGATGCAGAAAGAGTTGATGAATTGATATATAGGATATTAGTTAACCGAGTTGATGAAAAAATCCAATGGAAATTTTCAATTCTATTTAACCTTTTCCTGGAAAGGTTTTTCAACCTTCAAACTAAACGAAGAGCATTTATAGTCGGGAAAAAGCACTATGATCTGGGAAATGAACTTTTTCAGAATATGCTTGACCGACGAATGAATTACAGTTGTGGCTACTGGCGTGATGCCAGGAGCCTTGATGAGGCCCAGGAATACAAGCTTGACTTAATATGCCGAAAGCTTTATCTTGAACCGGGGATGCAGGTTCTAGATATTGGTTGTGGCTGGGGACCATTTGCAAAATACGCGTCTGAGAAATACAAGGTTGAAGTGACCGGAATTACGGTATCCAAAGAGCAGGTTCAGCTTGGCCAAAAATTATGTGAAGGGCTTCCTGTCCATTTCAAACTTATGGATTACCGCGATCTGAATGATAAATTTGACCGGATTGTCAGTGTGGGCATGATCGAGCATGTGGGTTATAAAAATTACCGCACTTTCTGCAATGTTGCAAATCGTTGCCTGAACGAAAACGGATTATTTCTTTTGCATTCAATTGGTATGGCAGATTCGACAAAAACTCCCTCTCCCTGGGCGCATAAATATATTTTCCCCAATGGAAGGCTTCCTTCTGGAACTCAGCTTAGCAATGCTTTCGAGAAACTGTTTGTGATGGAGGACTGGCATAATTTCGGAAATGATTATGACAGAACTTTGATGGCATGGTATGAGAATTTTTTAAAGAATTGGAATAACATTAAGGGCCGCTTCTCCGATGATTTTTTCAGGATGTGGAAATTCTATCTTCTTTCTTTTGCAGGAGTATTCAGGGCCAGGAGAATCCAGTTGTGGCAGATAGTTTTGTCGAAAAATGGAGTCCCCGGTGGATATTTATCTGTCAGGTAATAAACTCTGGATGTTTTAAACCTTCAGGGTTTACTAAAATGTGAAGGTATCGGGATGTGCACCAAAATGGAGGTTCTGATCCAAAGCATCAATCAGGTCAATATCTTCAGGTGTTAATTCAAAATCAAAAATATTGCAATTGTGCTGTATCCTTTCCAGATGAACCGATTTGGGAATCGTTACAACACCTTTTTGCAAGTCCCATCTTAATACAATCTGTACCGGAGACTTATGATGCTTTTCAGAAAGTTTAATCAGAAGGGGAATATCGTTTACCTTACCGCGCATGATTGGACTCCAGGCTTCATACACAATATTATACGAGTGACAGAAATCAATTAAAGGCTGTTGGACCAGGTAAGGGTGGCACTCAACCTGATTAACCATAGGCATAACTTCTGT
>CAIOOC010000580.1 GCA_903859795.1 uncultured Bacteroidia bacterium | reverse complement strand
TTATAAAAAAGTATACTTTTGCATAGTTTAAAAACAAAATCAAAACAATCGTGGATATTTTTGAAAAATTCAAAACTGACAAGGGCAATCTAGGTCAATATCAGAAAGAAGCTCATGGCTATTTCTCTTTTCCCAAATTAGAGGGAGAGATTGGGTCCAGGATGAAATTCAGGGGAAAAGAAGTTCTTAACTGGAGTCTTAATAATTATTGTGGCCTTGCCAATCACCCGGAAGTCAGAAAAGCAGATGCTCAGGCTTCTGCACAATATGGTCTTGCTTATCCCATGGGAGCAAGAATGATGTCCGGGCAAACCAGTATGCACGAAGAACTGGAAAGACAACTGGCTAGTTTTGTCAGCAAGCCCGATGCTTTTCTGCTTAACTACGGTTATCAGGGGATGATCTCCATCATTGATGCCGTCTGCGGACGTAACGATGTGATAGTCTACGATGCCGAGGCACACGCATGCATTTTGGATGGAGTAAGGCTTCACATGGGGAAGAGGTTTGTCTTCTTACATAACGATATGGACAGCCTCCGCAAGCAACTCGATCATGCTACCAACCTGACTAAAAAAACTGGTGGTGGAATTCTTGTTATAACTGAAGGTGTCTTCGGTATGGCAGGCGACCTTGGGAAAATTGATGAAATAGTTGAATTTAAAAGAGAATTCAACTTCCGCCTACTTGTTGATGATGCACATGGTTTTGGAACGATGGGTGCAACGGGTGCCGGAATCGGAGAACACTTTGGTGTACAAGATCATATAGATATGTATTTTGGGACCTTTGCCAAATCAATGGCCGGAATTGGAGCCTTTATCGCAAGCAGCGAAGAGGTGTGCGACTACCTGCGCTACAACATGCGTTCACAAACATTTGCCAAATCGCTTCCAATGGCCATGGTTATCGGTTTACTCAAAAGACTTGAGCTGATCCGTAACGAACCCCAATTAAGGGAAAACCTTTGGACGATTGTTCACGCACTCCAATCCGGTCTGAAAGCCGAAAACTTCGATCTAGGAGTTACCAACTCACCGGTCACACCTGTTTATCTTTCGGGAAGCGTTCCCGAAGGGACAAATGTGGTTATGGATCTGCGTGAAAATTACAATATCTTCTGTTCAATTGTGGTATATCCCGTTATACCGAAGGGTCAGTTATTGTTGCGGCTTATTCCGACCGCAATCCATACTCTGGAAGATGTTGAATATACTATCCAGGCATTCTCGGCTGTTCGCAAAAATCTGGAAGCGGGTAAATATGCCGGAACGAAACTGGCTCAGGTGCATTAAATTCACACATATATACCTACAAAAAATGCCTCTCAATCCGGGAGGCATTTTTTGTAGGTATATTTTTTCATCAAAATGTAGAGGTGCACCGCTGTGCATCTCTACAAAATAGAAATTTCAATGCTTTTCAGAAAGATACCTTTCTGCGTCAATAGCAGCCTTGCAGCCCGAACCGGCAGCTGTAACCGCCTGTTTGTAAACCGGATCCATTACATCGCCACAGGCAAAGACACCTTCTACCTTTGTCCGTGAAGAATCCCCAATCGTCTTTATATAACCTACCTCATCTGTTTCGAGATATTGTTTGAAAATATCGGAATTGGGTTTATGCCCGATGGCAAGGAAGAAACCATCCACACTAATCTTAACTTCTGACTCATCAACTTCTCCTTTGTTTTTGCTCAAAGTCACACCCTCCACTACACCATCACCAAATAAACCTTTAGTCTGGTGTTTCCATAAGATCTCAATATTTGGTGTTTTAATTGTCCTGTCCTGCATCACTTTTGAGGCCCTTAAAACATCACGGCGAACAATCAGATAAACCTTTCTGCATAGTCCGGCCAGATAGATTGCCTCTTCACATGCAGTATCTCCCCCTCCAACTACGGCAACATCCTTGCCCCGATAGAAAAAACCATCACAGGTAGCGCAGGCTGAAACACCTGATCCGGCATATTTTGTCTCATCCTCAATTCCAAGATACTGGGCAGTGGCACCGGTAGCAATAATTACAGTATCAGCTGTTATTGTCTTTACGCTATCGATTATAATAGTATGCACTGATCCACTAAAATCGGCAGCTGTTGCAAGACCCCAGCGTACATCAGTACCAAAACGGATCGCTTGTTTTTTAAGGTCCTCCATCATTTCAGGACCGGTAATTCCCTGCGGGTATCCAGGGAAATTTTCAACCTCTGTTGTCGTGGTTAATTGTCCTCCAGGTTGTAATCCTTCGTACATTACAGGTGAAAGATTCGCCCTAGCCGCATAAATTGCTGCAGTAAACCCTGCCGGACCTGAGCCAATTATCAAACATTTTACATGCTCTATTTCTCCAGCAATCTTATTCGCTGGATTCTGATTATCAGATATATTCAATGGTTTAAATAATTCCATTTGATATTATTTTAATGTTCTCCCAAAGTTAG
>CAIOOC010000579.1 GCA_903859795.1 uncultured Bacteroidia bacterium | reverse complement strand
GGGATGAAATTCACAAGTCCTGAAGCCAAAAAAGAATTTGTAGACAAAAAAACATATAAATACGTTACCCAACAGATGCAAAACTTTATCTTTGGATTAAATGTACCTTCACGCTGGGGAACACAAACACCATTTACCAATATTACCTTAGATTGGACGTGCCCAGAGGATCTTAAAGATAAATCACTTATGCTCTGAGGTATAGAAAAGTGATATTATCCCAAAAAGTTCAGTGAACTCGAAGATGAAATGAAACTTATCAATAGAGTACTTATCGAAGTATATACTGCGGGAGATTGGACAGGATCAGTATTTACCTTCCCTATTCCGACCTACAATGTTACTGAAGACTTTCCACGAGATGATCCAGATATCAATTTGTTATTTGAAATGACCGCTAAATATGGAATCCCTTATTTTCAAAACTTTGTGGGATCACAATTTAAAGTAAAAAAAGACAAAGAGGGAAATATAACCAAAGTAGATAATCCTGACGCATATAAACCAGGAGCAGTGAGATCAATGTGTTGTAGATTACAATTGGATCTTACTCAACTCGAAAAAAGATGATGATGACTTTTCTGATCAGCAGAGATGACTGGTTCTATCTGAGTAGTTACCCTCAATATGGCAAGAATCGGATATAATTTCAAGGGAGACAAAGAATGATTTAAAAATCAGGTTCGTTATCTTATGAATTTGGCAAAAATATCGCTTGAACTCAAAAGAAAAGAGATTACAAAATGGTTAGATGCATGATTATATCCCTATACCAAAAGATATCTTCATTCCTTTAGAAACCACTTCTCTACTATCGGACTCAATGGTATGAATGAGGCTATCCTCAACTTTACCAATGGCAAGGAAGACATATCTACTGATGCTGGCAAGAAATTCGCTATGGAAATTATGGATTTTATGAGAGAAACACTCAAACAATATCAAGAAGAAACGGAAAACCTATACAATCTGGAAGCTACTCCAGCTGAAGGAACTACCTATAGATTTGCCAAAGAAGATAGGAAACAGATTCCTAATATCATCCAAGCAGGGACTCATGATGCACCGTATTATACCAATTCTACCCAACTTCCTGTAGGATATACTGATGATCCATTTGAAGCACTAGAACAACAAAATGAATTACAATGTAAATATACCTGATGAACAGTTCTTCATCTCTATATGGGAGAAAGAGTATCCAACGCCCAAGCATGTAAGAATCTCGTCAGAAAAGTTATATCAAATTATCAACTTCCGTATATCACTATATCACCGGTCTTTTCTATCTGTCCAAAACATTGATACGTTGTAGGAGAACATGATTATTGTCCAAAATGTGATAAAGAACTTGGATATGCAGGAGATGAATTTAATATAGATATCAGACAAAAACACACTTCAGACCCAGAAAAACTTAGAATTATCAAAGAAAAAAAAGTACAAAATTAGGTATCCTATTCCCTTTTATATTTATAACACTTTGTCGCCATGCAAACATTTTTCAACAAAGACGGACAGGAGATTTACAGGACTCCATGCCAAGTATTTACTCGTGTAATGGGATATCTCAGACCGGTAAGTCATTATAATATCGGTAAAAAATCAGAATTTTATAGTAGAAAGTACTTCGATGAAGGGAAAACAGCTAATTCATCATTTGTAAGACACTTTGCACCACAAATGGAATTTGTTGGATGTGGATGTGAAAGCAAATAGTATTTATCTCTACGTATTTACATGGCAGAAAATACTAATGTAGGAGTTGGTTTTGGAGTGATGATCCTCAGAGACGGGAAGATACTTCTCGGTCAAAGACATGTGGATCCAGCCAAGGCCAGTTCCGAGCTTCATGGTGAATGAACACGAACAATGCC
>CAIOOC010000578.1 GCA_903859795.1 uncultured Bacteroidia bacterium | reverse complement strand
TTGTGGAGGCAATTGATTAAGGGTGGTTTCAATAATCCTTTCTATCTCAGTCATCGTGATATAGGATGTATCAAGTACACTTAAAGCATCGAGGTTTGCTTTGATTTCCGGTTCGTCAATATCCGATTCGAAAAGCTTCTGTCTGTAACGCTGGTCCCTGAGTTTGTAAAGGCAGTTATTTTTTGCAACAGTAAAAAGGTAAGCTCCAATATTTGTATTTTCTTCCAATTTTGATTTCTTGTCCCAAAGTACCATTAAGGCATCCTGAACAATATTCTCAACCAGGTCATGATGTGGAATATATTCGTATACAAAATAATAGAGCCGGGGGACATACCTGTTATAGATGACCTTAAAGGCTGCTTCATCGCCTTTACTTATTCTTTCAAATAAATATTTTTCATCTTCGATCATTTCGCAGGCAGTGTTTGGAGAAACAAAGGTATAAAAATTCTGCTACCATATCTTCCGGTAACAGTGTGCGACTTTTGCCGGGATATATAGTTTTTATATTCCTTTGAATTACTGAACGCCGGGTAATCGGATTCTTGTTCTAAAAATAAGACCTATTCCAACAACCATTTCCAAACAGGGAGAATGTTTATTTCAGATCCATTGACGTTTTCCGGTCGTTCTTCATCGAGTGGAATTATTGTAAAGTTATCTGACCTGATTACTGCTTTGATCGAATTATATTCCAAAACCACATTGTGTTTAAATGAATTTGCATTTCATGCAATACGAGGGTGTGCTTGAAATTTCTTCATTGGCTAAGGAAAGTGGTTTGAGTAGAACAGCGGTAATTGCATATATTGAAGCAATGTTAATTCCAGAGAAAATCTTAATACCAGGACTATTCTTATCAACCTTTTTATTACGCCAGGCTGCCAAGCCGCTAAGTAATATTTCTTAGCGTCCTGGCGCCCTGCTATGTTCGTGTTGTATTCGTTGAAATTCAATTTTAAACCGGAGCTTCTTCAGTCTTTTTTAGGACATTCCCCTTCCTTGTCTCGCGTGCCCGTGCGATAGCTGTAATTTCAGTTAAGATTTCATCAACCTTACTGTTTATTGCGCCAAATTTTGCAGGATCAAGTTCCCCGTTAATATCGATATAGCTCATCAATGCCCGGAGGTATTTAGTAATTCTTCCTTTTGATTCTTTGATCAATGGCAAATCGATTGCCGACTCGGTGTCGATTTTCGATTTGTAGAGGTTCTCAAATTGATCCTGGCTGGTTTTTAATTCTTCATACCATTTTGTGGCACCAATGGTTTCAATATCCTTTAGTGCTGCCGGGGCGCTTAAGGATGCAATCAGTGAGTTTACCTTGGCCGTTTCGGCTGTATATCCAAGTGAATGGATAGTATTTCCGGCGGCTTCAACGATCCCTGTGAGGTTTCGTCCGGCTGTAGCCATTACACTATCACTGCTATGACTAAAGGAACTTGCGTAATCGCGAAAACCAATAAATGCGTTATCCCTGGCCTGATCCTGGGCCAAAAGTAAAGGGGTGAAATCGCTGTTTAATGATTTTCCCAATCCTTTGGTCAGATCAACGTTTGCCTGATCAATATTGGAGCAGAGTGTGACAATAAATCCGTCACCGGTTACAGAAAGTTTGCAGGCCTCATTAATGCGCCAGGAAGTTGTGTAGATTTCATTGGAATTTAACAGACCGAAAGGTAAATTTTTCATAATAATTAATTTAAGAGATTAATACTTGATACCTTAAAAATTAAATGAATACACCTCTAATACGTTTGACTTCTGCACAGGGTTACACTCTAAACTAACTTTTTTATGAATTATTTTAGATTGACATTCCGGAACTTATTTTCTTCCTGAAATTTTTTAGATCCAAAAACAGGATCCGATTTGCATCTTAAAATTATTTAGGTAGCAAGGTTTAATCTGGCTGTCGACATAAAATGTTTTAGATGAGATGTTTATAAATTTTTTGGGCTCTGAAAAACTTCAGGTAATCAATTTGAATCCTGACGGCTGCCTAAATATTTGCGGACAAGGAAACATGGTTATTTAGTCTGCCTGAATAATTCCGGGATATCGTTTGGATTCAGTTTTAGGTCATAAAATATTTGGAGTGTGAGATGGTCACTGCGAAGATTTGCAGCCAATGAATTAAGGAGCCCTTTAGAAAACAACCTGTATAGGGCAAAGCCTACCGAAAGAAAATAGTGGCCCGATTATCAATTCCAGTCTTTTAAAAGACAGGGAGAAATTAATCCGCTGCGCAGCAAACTCCCTTTATGCAGAATATTTTGAAATATTTAATAGAATATTTGTATTAGTGTATCGTATAATTTGCATTTGGTCTGTATAATTGTAAAATGTGCTTTTGTGATAAATCGATCATTTTGGTTTAGACTCTTGAATTTTCCATTTTCTTCTCTTAAAAATTGATCAGATAATCCTTATTGGGGTATCAAAATCTTATTGAATTCATATATTGACAATTGGAGGTTAATTGGCGATGGAGAAGGTTTACACTGGGAGGAGTTAGATGAAGATATTCTTATCGAAGGATTATTATAGATCATAATCTCATAAATATTCTAATTCAGTATAAAAATAAACAGCGGAACCGGTGTTAGAACCCCGACCGACATTGACCAGAGATCTGAAATATGTCCCATAAACGGCGGAAACACCGCACCGCCGACAATGGCCTTTACAATAACTGAAGTATTCATTTTAGCCATTTTCAATTAAGAATTGCCCATAGTTTTATATATTTGTAAAAAATAGAATGAAACGAGCCATGAGCAAAATTTGCTCACACAAGCGTATGACTAACATGGCGAGTTCCATCTGGCCTTTAAAAAACAAATTATAGACAGATGAAATGGAGACTTTAATTGTAACAGTAAAAGATGAACGCGAATTGCAATTTGTTTCTGATATGCTCAAGAAAATGAGGATTAGTTCAAAGCGAATATCGAATGAAGAGCGCGAAGATTTTGGTATGACTAAATTAATGCAACAATCAGATCGTTCAGAAAAAGTTTCAAGGGATCAGGTAATTGCAAAACTTCGTGGGAAATGAAAACTGAATTCTTAAAGCGGTTTGAAAAAGATATTGATAATATCTCTTTGCAAAGCGTCAGGGAGGAAGTTATGAAGGTAATAAAAAATGTTGAGGATTCATCAAATATATCGGGATTAAAGGGATTAAAGAAGCTTTCAGGATATAAAAATGCCTATAGAATTAAAATGGGCAATTATCGTATTGGGATTTTTATTGAAAAGAATATAGTAGAGTTTGCCCGGGTCGTGCATCGGAAGGATATATACAAAATTTTCCCATAATAAAAGTTTGCAAATGATTAATAAATTTAAAATAGCACTGATAATTAAGCTTTTACATGATGCCCCTTCATCGCGTATACAGTATAAACATAAATAACGGAATCGGAGCCAGAAACCCGACTGACATTGAATACAGATCTGAAATATGTCCCATCAGCGGCGGAAACACTGCACCACCGACAATGGCCATCACAATAACCGAAGCACCTTTCTTGGTTTGAGGTCCGAGATCCTTAATTCCTAACGCAAAAATGGTGGGGAACATGATCGACATCAGCAAAAACACGGCATAAAGTGCAATCATTGGATTCGTGAAAATTCGAAACATCCATATTCATCATTGTTGATAAAGTTTGAAATGTCGTTTTGCTTAAATTGCAAAATATTAACAATTTCGTCTGTTCGGAGATTGCCGGTTTGAAGCCACAAAATTTTAGGTGGAAAACCCTTAAGAAGATAAATATCGTTAAAATCGGAATCCTGAGTTACAATAATGAATTGATGCAACCTGGCATATTCCCAGACTTCAAGATCAGTAGAATTCATAAGACCTTCTGTTTTTAAGTGCCTTGACTCTTCAAAAGCAACGG
>CAIOOC010000577.1 GCA_903859795.1 uncultured Bacteroidia bacterium | reverse complement strand
TTATGTTGAAACAATCTTCATCTACCTGAAAAAAACCAAACCCTTTTAAAATGATATAGGTCTCTTCGTTTTTCCTGTGAATATGAAAATATGGTTGTTCCGACTGTGGAGGGAGCGAATTGAACGAAATTTCGGTTCCTGTTGCTTCAGTAGCATCTTTTAAGAATACCTTACCTTCAATAAGTCTTTTGTTCACCGGATGAACCAAAGAATAATCCTTTAATTCATCTAAAAGACCCAGGTTTATAGCGCGATAGTGCACATTTTCCGATAGTTTTTCAATTTTATTCATACATAATATTTGTTTTTCAATCGTTAATTCGAAGTGATCACTTTTTTGTGCGATTTCCGGTAAGCAGACTGTTCACAAAGTCTGCCAATTTTAATAGGTCATCCCTCGATTCAAAATCAACCCTAATGGATTTTATAAAATCCTTGATTTCCCCCTCTTTCCCTGGCACCATCTTTAGGATATTTTTTTTATTGTATTGCATATAGTCATTGCCTGGCCGAGAAATTAAATACTCATCCGTTCTTTGAAGTACCATGTCATCAACTGGTTTTAAATCAATGGAGAGTTGGCCGCTAAACGCAAAGTTGTAGGACTCTGAAGCGGCACTTCTGTTGATTGTTCCCATCGCACCTTGCTTAAGAATATTCTTGACTGCAATACTGCGCTTCAAATATACACAGACAGGACCGCTGCTAATTAGTTGAAGGTAAGCATCATGATAATAAAATGTATCTCTGGCAACGACAATTAAATCGATTTCCTTTTTGCTTGTAATAATCAACGTGTCTTTTGACTTGATAAACTCCATTTCACCCGATATTAAATTAAAATTGAACAAGCAAGGAACGGTCATTCGATTATTGAATATGACTTTTCCCTGGGTGAAATCAGGGAAAAGGTATCTTTGAGAAATTGTGAAGTAGTCCTTTAAACGAGTACCCGCCTTTACTGTTACCGATTTGTATTCCTGGGCAACAAGAAAACAATTTATTAAAAGAACTGAGCTGATAGATAATAGTGTTTTTTTCATTTTGGTTGAAATTTTAAATCTCAAAATAAATGGGTTAAATGTTTAATATGATAATAATTTATTTTACGATTCATCAGAATTGCCTCATTTAATCTTTGATTCGCCTGAAGTTTACTGTCATATCGTTTTATGATTGAAGAATTATGGGTATTTGATTACTATTTTCCTTTTATAATTTTTAGACAATAAGTTCGGGTTGTTTTATCAAATGTAGTTACTACTATTGAAAATAGGTTCTCACTCTTTGGCAAACTTGCTTTATACTCAGATCCGGAAGCAATTTTGTCTCCGTTTATAGTCATACTTTCGTAACTCTCTGACAATACTTCCGGTGTAATCGTAATATTGCTCAGTTTGGCATCAACAGCGACAGAGTAAAAGGATGTATATGGAGCAAACCTTGGAGATAAATTTCCGGAACTGATATTCAGACTCCGCAAGGCACCTTTGATCTTATGTACATTGTTTAGGTTATATATGACCGAGGCCTGACCAACTGTTGCGATGTTACCCAAGGTTGGCATACCGCCAATTGTCCGGCAGAATGGGTTGCCTGTAATTGAACCATCAACCAATCCTTTGGCGCATGCCAGCATTTGCCTGAGGTATTCATCTGTGACAGGTGATCGATTTTCGCCTGTATGTCCTGGTAAAACCGTAAGTTTCATATTCCCTGTTTTATCCAGCAGATACTGAACCGATTGAATGTATTCTTCAATTGACAAAGGTGATCCGAATAGCCATACGCCACCAGAACCAATTGCATCTCCGGTAAATAAAGTATTCCCATACCTCAAAACTATCGATCCCCATGTATGACCAGGTACGCCGATCACATCAAAATCTTTACCATCTAAATTTATCTTATCGCCATCAGACACAAGCTGAATCTTTCCGGCATCAGAGCCTAGCATCATTTTAACCGCCTCGCTGTCTTCTTTATGAACGTAGACTTTTTTTAACTGTGGCGTCCCCACAAAGCTCTTGAGACCAACGATATGGTCGAAGTGATTATGCGTGACTATTAACTCCAACCCTATATTTTTATTTAACAGTACCCTATCTTTAATGAACTGGAATATTTTACCATCCCCCGCTCCTGCATCAATAATGACTGCCTTATCATGACCTTCGATTATATAAGCCGTTCCCAGGGCATAATCCCATACCTCTTTTATACCATTATCTAAATTTCGGGTTGTAAAGAGGGTATTGGGGGAAATGTGTCCATGTTCAGTTCGCACAAGGCTCTGTTCAAAAAGCCAGTTATAGATAACTTCATAGTTATGGAAAGCAGGAAACCATGCATCGTGTGCTGGGACAACACTCCCCAGGCCCCATATGCTTGAATTGTTTCCAACACAACGGTTACCGGCTGACTCGAGAGCCGCCATCGCATTATAAGCGCCGCTTACCGGGCAAATTTGGTCATCGATGGAATGAACGACAAGAACAGGGAAATTCTTAAGTGCTTCAAAGGCCTCACTATTTCCAAGAAATGACTCTGCATTACCGCTGATAGGCATTGCGGCTGCAAATAGTCCGGGATTTTTGAGAATCATATTCCAAACACCTGTTCCTCCCATCGAAAATCCGACAATATAGATACGGTTTGAATCGATATCCGCATGATTTGTAATAAATTGGTTTATTAAAGATATCACATTACTGTTAACCGGCTCAGATTTCCAGTCACTTCCTTTTGGAGCTTGAGGGGCAAGGACATAGACTGGATTTTTTGCCAAATGATCGGGTTCAGCCCAAATCGTTGCGCATTCGGTTGTAACCAGTTGGATTTCATTGTCAGTACCACTTTCATTTTCTCCGTGCAAATACAAAATTACCGGAAACTTCTTGTCAAGGTCAGCATGAGGGGAGGGTTCAAAAAAGCGATAAGGCAAAACATTCCCGCTGCCATCGTTGTATATTGCAGATTTAAACAATGGGGCGATTTTAGATGCAGCCAAACTGAAATTCGGTGAAGCATTTGCAGGTTCAAATCCAACTACAACCAATGCCGCAAACACTAAAATTGGCAAAGTAAACCGAAGAAACATGAAGTAATGTTTTTTCATAATTCAAATACTTTATTTTGACCTGAGATTCGTTTTAATATATTCTTCGAGTAGTGCTGCATTTTCATCAAGATTAACTCGCCTTAATCTATTGTTATTCAGTCTAATGTCCAGAAATTTGTTTCTGAATCTTTGCTTAATTTTCATCGATTTCACCTCATTCATCGATATTTCACTTCTGCATGATCTTAAAAGCCATAAAGTCAGAATCAAAATGTTTAATAAACCAATAAAAAGTCCAAACCAATATTCAAATTTGTCACCAGTTTTAAAATACCTCAAAAAAGTCAAGACACCATAAATTGTCCCCAAACCAAGAATTAGTGTAAATATCCATTTTTGTTTTCTAGCATCGTCTTTTATAGTGATTTTGTCTGCATCGAACAGTATTTCACCTTTTTTGAGTTTGAATTTCTGTGTCATAAAGGTCTAAAATATGGTTTTTAATTTTGACTCTATTACTTAACTTATCAATTTCCATCTTTCGCAGTTTTAATATGGCTGTGAAGATTAATCACTTTGGAGAAATATCCCACTTTTTCTAATTCTGAGGCCAGCGCATCCAAACATAAATAAGCAAAACCCGATATTTAATTGTAGTATCCCTTTCAGTATTGATTGTATACAGGAAGTGTTCAGAATGTGCAAAAGATTGATAACCAATGCTATTTGAAGCACTATTGATCAAGGCAACCGTTTTTACATGTTCAGGGATATTGATTATCCCGGGTTCCAATATTTCGATCGCAGTAATCCGCATATCATGGCTAACGACACAGGCTGTCAGAGATGGGCAAACAAGAATTAAACAGAGCTTGTTTGTTCCCATTATATTTATAACATAAATTTTTTTGGGGGCACTGAAATTAATTTGATTAACTCCCTTTTGTACTGTTGGGTTACTTCGGTAGTAAATAAAAGCTTTCAATGTGAGAATTATATAATTCCTGCAAATTACGAATTTCTCAGTGTATTTCTTTTAATATTGGTGTAATTTCTCAGAGATTTATGCAGGAATCTGAGTTTCCGGATTATTTTCCTGCCAATTACGGCTTTGCAATATTCTAATATCTTGTTGAAAAAGTGTATAAGCAAAAGTTTTAGTGGTTTACTATTCGTCGCAGATTTTATGACTCTTCATAAAATTTGATATTATGCATGTTTAAAAATTCCTTTATCCTTTCAACATGTATACATAATTATTCTTTTTTCCAAATTCGATTAACTCTATTATTGCCCCATCATGCTCTATCATTGCTACCCTTACTTCATTTCCAGGTGAATTTGGTTCTGTAATAACACCAAAATTAAAACGACTTAGCTCAAGGTCTAAATCATCAACCTCAAAAGCTAAATGAGGGACAGATTGTACTAATTTATTTACAGGACTATCTGCTTCAAATCTCATCCACTCAATTCCAAATGGGCACTTTTCAAATCCGGATACATATACCTTATAGGTTGATAAATATATTTCACCTTGTATCGGCCTGTTTATAGGTACCCCCAAATGATGATATCGCCAACCCCACTTTTCGATGGCTAAAGGCGGTTCATGATCTTGTCTTTTGTAATTTTCGTTTTTCATTATTTTTGTGTGGTTAAATTTCATTTATTCCTTCAAAAATATGATCTGAATTTGTTTCCAACATTAATATTATCAGTTTAATATTTTCTCAATTCTTCAGAGGAACATTCGATCCTTTGCGCTAGGCACTAGTTCGGGAAAACATGAAGAGGCGGATTTATGGCTATTTTCTGTCAAGCCGATAAATTGCATTTGCGGAAAGTTTCACTATGAATACCGACATCACTGCATTTGTGCAACGCTTATGATCACAGTTAACTGCTCTTATTTACTAATTGGATACGAATGTAGATTCTTCAATAGTTTGGATATAATAATCTAATTATTTAAAAATGTTCATTTCCTCATTATAAATAGGACTCTGTATGCTTAAAAAATTTAATACACTATGAAACACATGGTTCTGAGATAATACTTTATTAGGCTTGAGTTGTTTTGAACTATCAGATAACCAAACTATAAAAGGAATCTCATATTGTTCTTTCGGTGCAAGACTTAAAGGCAACCCATGCGTATATAGATTTTTTTCTCCTAAAGATTCTCCATGGTCTGAAACGAATATCATTGCACTGTTATACTCTGTTAATTGTTTTAAATCTTCAATTACCTGAGATAAAATATAATCAGTATAAATAATAGTATTGTCATAAGCATTGATTAGCTCTGTTTGGGAACATTTCCCTAATTCAACACTATTACAAACGGGTTTAAATGTTTCAAATTGAGGTGGATAATTCTTGCTATATGTAGGTCCATGACTTGTACTTGTGTGCAATATTATCAATACTTTATTTTTTTTGCTGGCTAATATTTGATCCTTAAGTCCAGTCAAAAGAATTTCATCGTGATTACATCCTTCTCCTTTACAATTCGGCATTAAAACATCTCTATTTTGATAATTTTCTATGTGAATTGGAGGTTCTCCCCAGTTTGTGGTTCTCCAAATAACCTCAACTTTATTTCTATATAAATAATTGGGTAAAATTTCATATAATTCATCAGTATTTTTATGTTCTAAAATGCACTTTACACCTGCTGTAGTGTAAGTGGCACAGGAGGTAGCATCAAAATGAAATAAATTATTTGTTTTTGCAAGCAGTGGATTCGTATTTTTATTGTATCCATATAAAGAAAAATTTTGGCTTCTTGCTGATTCTCCTATGACTAGGACAACAACCGATTTCTCGTTATTTTTTATTGTAGCATTGGGCAATAAAATTTCTTTTTCATTTTTTTTGTAATTATGAATATAAAAAAGCGAAACATTTACTGAATAAGACCAAGGCATTGCAAGCCCGCCTAATGTTTTTGAATTTTTATCAATCCACAGCCAATTGCTCGCATTTGCAAATACTAAGGTTAGAATAAATAAAAAGGTAAGCGAAGAGGTAAGTAAAAATTTCTTCAATGTTACATTTACTATTTTGGCTTTAATGATATAAATGCCTGGAATAATTCCAAGTAGAATAATGTATAATATTAATTTTATGGAAAAAAACTTACTAGACTCTTCGTAATTGGTATTGAGTACATTACCGATCATGCTTTCGTCTATTATAACACCATAAGTATTTATAAAATAAACTGCAATTGCGTTTATAATAAAGAATAAGACCAATAAAAATTTTCCAACAGAACGTGACAGAAAATAAATCAGGTAAAAAGCAAAAAAATTAACAACCAACATTAGAATTAATGAACTAATAATAATAGTAATGCCGTTCAAACTTTTACAATCAACATTATTGAAGACAAAGGTGTAAAATGGAAAATGAAAGAATAAAAAATTAAGAAAACTCATTATTAAAGCAAAATGAGTTATTTTCAAATTAGTTCTTAGCATAAACATTTATAATATTAGGTCGTCATTAAAAACATGGTACAATCTTACGCTTCTTACTTTGATAAATTCATTTATCATATACTGATATTTTCTACTTTATTCGGCTTCCTGATCGATTTAATAGGTTTAATGTTTCTCAACGGCTGACGCTATGACATGTCCTGAATTAAATTGTTGGTCAACTGTTATACAGCGCAAATGTATGTAAATTGATTAAATGTTTCAACGATCAGAATTACCTGAATTTGTTTTAACGTTTATTCGTGGTAGTTATATTTCATCATTAAAGTCTTTAGGTCAATAGTTAATTTCTGTCTGTGCTTTCTTTTGTGTAAAATAGTCAGAATAATTGCAGTTGCAATTGTCAATCCTCTATATAGGTTAGATTTTAAGTTTCCAAATGCGTTATCACTAACATTGAATAAAAGCCAGGATAAATTCATAAAGGTATGTAGAAAAATAGGCACCCATAGATTGTAATCCCATTCAACGAAGAGCCAGGCAAAAAATACAGCACCCAAAAATGTGGTTATAAATATTCCAGTCATTGTTGAAAAGTCCTGGCTTTGATAAAAGTGTGCAGCTGCAAATACTATTGCTCCAAAAATTATTGAAGGAAAAAATCCAAGTCCGGTGTTCCTGAAAATTTGTCCGAATAAGAACCCCCTAAAATAAAGCTCCTCAAAAAGTCCTGCGAAAATAGTACCTGCAATCAAGTTTGGGATAGAAATTTCAGTGTTGAATTTATATGATATAAGTCCTCCGATAAACATTGGAAGAGCAAATAATGTTGCAAGAATAAGTCCAGGCAAAATATTTTTTGACAGTCCTAAATTATTAAAAATTTTATAGTTGCTATTAATAAGATAAGTTCCTAAAAATATTGGAATACCAATGGTGATATATGTAATAAAATAGCTTAAAGGTCTATAATTGAGAATAATGTCGATAATGTGCATTATTTCCCCGAAGTTCTCAAATGCGATATAATAAGCACCAAAGCATGTTAAAGTAATAATTATATTTCTTCGAGTTCTATTCATTGTTGGAATTTCTTGATAATTCACCAACCGTTTGCAGCTATCTGAAGGGTGAAACTTTCACCACAAAACTGCCTTTGGAACCCCAAACCCTGCTTTCGGGATGTGTACTTTGAGGCGCTGCTTTTACTCATTTGTTACCAATTTGTTCTGCAAGTCCAATAAGAAGCCCCTCGGTTCCCCGAATGTAGCATAGTCGATAGGAGTTCTGATACTGAACCACTTCTCCAACTAGTTGAGCACCAAGCCTGGTAAGTCTTGATACCATTTCGTCAATGTTTTCAACGGTGAACATCACTCGTAGATAACCAAGGGCGTTCACAGCCGCAGCCCGGTGATCTGATATTATAGGAGGTGTCATAAATTTTGAAAGTTCGAGTCGGCTGTGACCATCAGGAGTGACCATCATAGCGATCTCTACACGCTGAGAACCAAGTCCGGTAACACGACCCGCCCATTCACCTTCTATCGTCCTTCGACCTTCCAGAATCAAGCCAATCTCTGAAAAAAACGGAATAGCGTCGTCAAGGGACTCAACAACAATGCCCACATTGTCCATTCTCAGTAAATTGTTTTTTGTCATTGTTTTATTATTTTCATGCAATTGCGTTTCTATCCGAAGGTCTCTATGTTCTTAAGGTTGCATTTAATGCCTAATGTCATAACAAGTAGTTGATTGAATTGTGCTAAGCTTAGAGCCAACACAAATGATTGTACAAGCGACATAGGTTCAAAAATACTTCAAAACCCGCCATCTGTTATTGTATTTGTTAGCGTTTCACAGGTTTATGACTTAAACTTATTGAAATTTAACCTGATATAATTTTAATCTTTCATGCAATGGACAGAAAAGCCACACTCCTTAAGCAAAATGTATGGTTTAATTGTTTCATCCGGCTGTATTGAAAGGTTGCGATACCATGCAGTGATTTTATTATCATCTTGTGTTGAACTCCACCAATACCCACCATCACCCATTGACATGAAATACAATCCCCACCTCCAACCCCCAGGAAGTGCCGTAAAGCCACTACTGTTGTCCGACCCTTCATTAAACAGGGACCAGTGCATTTCCCCTTTTTCTTTCATTTTCATAATTGCAATGGTTTCGCCACCTAAATAGGTAATTAAGGTGGTCCATTCATCATTTGTAGGCACATGCCAGCCCAAAGGTGATATGTTTCGACTGTCAGAAACTGTATACCAGTTGTACAACCTGCCGTAAGTGGCTATCATTTCAGTAGAATTACGATTTTCATAATTACAGTATGCACCGGTTTTTAAATTTCCCCATTCAATACTATCAGTTATTTCGGGTATGAATTCACCATTGCGGTATTTGGTCGTGCGCAAGTTCTCTGCCATCCATGTTTGTGTGCCAATACGTATTGTTTTATAGGAATTTCCGTCCTGATCAGTTAATGTACTGTAAGCCAATTTGGGATTAAACAAGGCAGAAGTTTTACCATTTGTCGGGTTATCTGCGGTGTTATCATCTTTTGTACAATTAGTTGTGAAAAGCATTGTAAATCCAATTACAACTAAAAGAAAAAACCATATTCTATTTTCTTTTTTCATGCTTTTTCTTTTTAAGCAATTGCTGACGTATTAACTTGACCTGCCTGTTCTTCAAATAAATGATGATGTTCCGCAGCTAAAGGCAGGGTGGAATTTAACCGATTTGTGCAGAGAACTGCTTTTCGAATACTAATTTTTTGTAAACGAAGCACCAAAACCGAAGTTGAGGTTGTGTGACGTTTTCATTCTGAACTCATTAAGTTTTCAATATTTTTGTCCCTCAAATTATGAACTTATTGATTCAGTTAGGTGGTTCGCACCATTCATAATAAAATTGACTCCCGATGTGATCATACAGAATTTTCCAATAATGAGTTTGTCTCCATTGAAGCAGAAATGATATTTTACATTCTTTTCAAAATCTTCAATATTTTTAAAGATAAAAGCAAGTATAGTCGTCTATAATAATTAATATTATTTTATATTATCTTTTGAGTCAAAATCCACCATCCATTCGATTCCGTATTTGTCTCTAAACATACCAAAATAAGAACCCCAGGGGCTCTCTGCAATCGGCATTTCAACTTTTCCACCTGCTGAAAGACTGTTAAATATATGGTCTGCTTCCTCCTTGCTTTCTGTACTTATTGAAATTTTGCTTCTGTTTTCGTTCTCGTTCTGCTTTCCCATAAATTCTGGGGTATCACTTCCCATTAACAAACTATGTTTGCCAATTGGTAAGGCAATATGCATTATTTTATTGGCTTCATTTTCCGAAAGAGGATGCTCTGGAATTGATAAATCTTTGAAACGACTTATCAAGGCAAACTCTCCACCAAATACTGATTTGTAAAATATAAATGCTTCTTCTGCATTTCCGTTGAAGTGAATGTAAGGATTTATTTGTGCCATATTAATTATTTGAATTTTAGTTTAAATATGAGGATAACTTTTGTAAATACTGTGTCCAGGCATTAGTGCATTGGTCGTAACATTCAATGTCCGGAATAAGGCCTTTGTGTGTGAAAATTATATTTATGAAATTTTCTCTCTTTTCAATATCAAAACAAATTTTTGTACCTGTCCATTCATTAGTATCTGTTAACGAGGAAAGATTGCTTTCGGTAACTAACCAAACAATTTTTTGATATGGAACCAATTCTATTAATTTTTGTTTTGAATAATGGATACCATCGCCTGCGTTGAATGTAAACTCATCACCAATTCTATCATATTTTCCTTTTATGTCTTCACAAAATAATCCGCTCCACCATTCTTTAACATTAAGTAAAAGCGAATATACTTCATTTTCATTTTTAAAGGATGTAAAACTGAATTGAAAATTATTTGTTGTCATTTCTGCCTATTATTATCGAAGTTAATAGCTCAGTTGAAATTTTTCGTCAATTATGCTTGGCTTCAAATGCTCCGGCGTTGAAAAATGTAGGAATAAATTGTTTCTCAACTTTTAGACTGTACAAAAGTATGTAAAGATTCATATTGTTTCAGAACAAACAAACCCGCATTTGCATTAGCACTTGTTAGCTGTCTCCTTTATTATTAAAATGTCTTTCTAATGCCAACGTTTGGCAGTATGAAATGTTGGGGACTTCGTTGAAACTTCTATAAACCGAAAGAAAACTTGCCAGTTAGCGATGCGCATGGCATACCAAAAAGGCCCTAATATTATGTGCCATGTGTAGTGCAGTCGTGCATTATTTTTGCCTATATTTTGTTAGTCTATCAGTAATCAATTGAAACAAAGAATCGGTCGAAGTAGCAAATCCCGAAGCAGTTAATCCAATGGGAGCACCATAGTTATTTTGATTAAAAGTCATAAGTTTACGTTTTATTGCCTTCTGTTGACTTTTTATAAATTCATCAGGATTGTCCACATGTACCATTATCAACTGTTGTCTATTAATCTTTATTATTGAAATATTTGTAATCCTACTCCAATCAATAAATCCATCAACATTATCCTTAGTATCATACATTAATCCTTTATCCGTAATTATCAATCCAGGCCTTGTCTGAAACAATCTGGATATAAAAACGAATACTCCAAATCCAAAAAACAAAATCGAAATGTATCCTAAAACAGATATTATTACCGGGCTTTGAGCCCAAAAAGTTAGAAATCTTGTAGGATCAATCACAAAGAATACTCCAATCAAAACAAATATGGTTGAAATAACCAACGGCCAAATTGTCTTTGATTTACTTACTGGAATCTCAATATTAGTCAAATTATCGCTCATGTTAATGTCATTTTTTGCAGACCGCACATCTATAGGGTATTGCTGAGAGCGTGGTATCTTAAAAACGTCCTCCCGGCCCCTGACCTGGGTTTTAAAAACGATTCTATCAGCCTATAAAATTAGCATTTTGGAACGATCGCCACCAGATGATGCTTGAGATAACATGCTCATTGCTCATCCGGCGAGTCAAGCTCTTAGCAATACCTATGTTGTGCATTCATGTTCTATTTAATATTTTCTTTCAAAAGAATTGCCATTGAATCGATATACACCACTTGGATCTGCTCCTCCAAACCACAATTCTCCTTGTTTGCTTTTATATAT
>CAIOOC010000576.1 GCA_903859795.1 uncultured Bacteroidia bacterium | reverse complement strand
GCGGATTCCATTCATTTGTATTAGTACAGACTGCGCCTCCATGATAGATTTAAGCCCCAGCGTGATACCTTCGGTAAGCCGGACTTCGCCACTGAAATATTTCTGTCCGACCACTCTGGTTACCTCATCGAGTTTAACAATATGCGAATATGAGCTGAAGGAACTACCTGGCTCATTCAGCCCAAGATGACCATTCATACCCACGCCAAGTAATACCAGATCAATTGGACCATAGTTTCGGATAAAGTCTTCTGTTTTTTGGCACTCCAACTGCGGATCGCCCGATTCGCCATTAAAAAAGCATAGGTTATCGTCTGAATAATCAATATGATCAAACAAGTATTTTCGGAGAAAAGAGAAGCAGTTTTCATTTTTCCGGTCTTCAAGATTCAGCCATTCGTCCAAACCGACAATTTTACATTGGCTAAAACTGATTTGACCGGCCTTATAAAGGTCAATTAAATGGTTGAACGTTCCAACCGATGTTTCACCGGCAGGAAAGCAGAGCAATGCGCGCGGTTTCTTAAGTAGAAGTTGCGCAATCATCTCTGCTGTTCCTGCCGACAATTCCTGATAAGTATCAAAAATTATTGTTTCCAATGACAATTCTTATAATTTAAGTTCTCCCCAACCTTTTCGATATTCCCGTTTCACGAACTGATTGGCCTTCTCAAAATTCGTAATGCGCATATTGGCTCCGTCCCATTTATAGTTGATGTATCTTCCCGGGAAAGTAAAAGATTCCATATCGCCGTAAACTGGGTCTTTTTTGACAACTTTTTCGCGGATATTAAAACTTCTTAGCAACAAATTTCCCATTAAAACAGTTTCGGTAAGGGGTCCGGCATATCCTACAAAGGGAGAATCAACCTCTGCATTTCCATATCCAGCAATACAGGCATCGATCCATTGCCACCAATGACCATCCATATCACCAACAACGCGAGGATACTTTTGAGCAACCTTGATCTCCTTATTTCTTCCCAGAGGCAATAGTACCGGGTTTCGTCCACCCCAACCGCAGGCTGCCTTTCCCTTGGCACCAATAAATAAGGTGCCACCTTCGAAATCATTTAATTCCGGCCAGTCTGCCAGAATATCATTCATATTCCCATCGGAGTCAAGTTCAAGCGGACGTTCAGGTGTAATCCCGCCATCCATCCAGTATAGATTTAAATCTTTACCGCTCTTTTGATGATATTTAAATCGAACGGAACTGGAAACCGGTCCGCTTTCGGGAAATATACCTTCTTTAAAAATCCCGTTATAAACAGTACTTGCACTGCATGAGACTTCTGTCGGATATCCAAGATTAAGAAGTTTAAATGGAGGACCCATGATATGACATCCCATATCACCCAAGGCACCCGTCCCAAACTGCCACCAACCACGCCAGTTAAACGGAACCATGTTATCGATGTAGTTGGTTTGCTGAGCAGTACCTAACCAAAGATCCCAGTTAAGCTCCTTAGGAACTGCAGGTCTTGCATCAGGCCATTGAATTCCCTGTGGCCAAACAGGCCGGTCAGTCCAGCAATAAACTTTTTCAATTTCGCCAAGAATATCGGCCTCAATCCATTCACGCAGCGTTCTCATGCCGTCACACGAAGCTCCCTGATCGCCCATCTGGGTAACGACCTTGTACTTTTCAGCTGCCTGGGTCAGTATCCTGGCTTCATAAATGTCATGGGATAATGGTTTTTGAAGATAGAGATGTTTATTGAGCTGCATTGCGCTCAAACCTACAATAGCATGGTTATGATCGGGTATTGCAACCGAGACGGCATCAAAATTCTTCGCTTCTTTATCAAACATCTCACGCCAGTCGTGGTAGAATGCGGCTTTAGGAAATTTTTTTATCCTGGG
The DNA here is from genome assembly GCA_903859795.1 of uncultured Bacteroidia bacterium. GTDB lineage: Bacteria > Bacteroidota > Bacteroidia > Bacteroidales > Prolixibacteraceae > JAAFHB01. The sequence continues at coordinate 2,894 of CAIOOC010000576.1, read as the reverse complement.
AGCCGCCTGGCGGTCATCAACATCACAAAGACAGGAGATTACAGCATTTTTTTTAGGTGCATCAGCATAATGCTGAATATCATTCTCGCCTTCTCCGCCACAGCCAATGGCAGCAATATGCAGTTTATCACTTGGAGGAACATGACCGAGCCCTCCCACAGTAAAACTTGGAAGAATAGTAAAAGCGGCAGCCCCGGCAGTTGTACTTTTCACAAAATCCCTGCGGGAAACTTCATTTGATTTTGTTTTCGACTGATACATCTTTTTCATCTGAATATAATTTGATTATTAAAGGTCAGATGGAATAGTCATGGCAGCATTTTCATAGCGCTTATGATTATTAACCATGGCTATTTCATTTCAACACCCGATAAAATTTACTAAACATCGTTCCAGAATCATTTCTTATTCAATGGCTTAACAACCACTTCCTTAAAGAATACAACATCATTATCACCATGATTCTGCAATCCAATAAATCCATTAAGCGGCCGTGGACCTCTAAAAGGTTCAAAGTCAAACTTGCGATCCGGAACTGGGTCGCCTTCCCTGAAATCGGTCACTTTTACTCCATTGACAACAACAATAGTTCTCGGGCCGTCAAGGGTAATCTCCATTGTATTCCATTCCGGTCCAGGTTTACCGGGTTTTGCTAATGGTTTTGTGAGCGAGTATAGCATTCCTGTGTAGTGGTAATCATCTTCCTGCGAGAGTTCGGGCTGATTATCAATCTGAACTTCGTATCCATAATGTACAGGCATCCACTCTTCACGAGGCTCTACTGGTATCCGGATAAAGATGCCGGAGTTGCTGTTTTTATCACGCATTCTGAAAGTTACCCGAATCTTGCAGTTCCCGAATTTCTCTCCTGTCCAGTAAAGCAAACCCATGCCACCGTGTGATTTAAGCAATCCATCTTCAACATAATGTGAACCCGGACCAGCTTGTTTCCATCCGGTAAGATCTTTGCCGTTAAATAACGGTCTCCATTGACCTGTATCTGCGACAGCAGCCAGTTTGGTTACCTTATTTTGGTTGGTTCCCGCTTTAGTAGCTTGTGCAACCGACTGATTTACTATGACTACCGACAATAGGCCTAAACTTAAAATTAAAGCGATATACGATTTTATTCTCATGACAATTATTTTTAATTAATGCAACTGATGCTTATAAATCTATTCTTTTCCCTGCCCATTCGATTGCATAGAAGAGATGTTGCTGAACTTTCTGATTTTCGAAAGAAGCGTCACCATGTCCAAATACGGTGTAGAATGAGCGTGCACCTTCGAATTCATGGTACCAGATTACCGGATGATCACCCATTTTCCAGCTGTCGTCTTTAGGCAGTTTTTTGATGGTTGATTCATCAAGAGTGGCTAAAACCGTAACCTTGCCACGGGGATTTTCCTTGTAAGAATAAAATTCATCTTCCAGCGTAAATGTTTTCATCCCGATAAAAGGTTTCATTGCCGGATGGTTGGTATTCTCGATGTTAATAGTTGCCAGCTGATAGGGCGGGTGAGTCTTAAAGAAGGCTCCCAACAATTCACCATACCATTTCCAGTCATATTCGCAATCAGCAGCAGCATGAATTCCAACAAAACCCTTCCCGCTCCTTATAAAAGAGGTAAATGTCGCCTTTTGAGCTTCATCAAGTACGGTCATGGTCGGATTAAGAAATACGCAGACATCAAACCTGGCAAGAAATTGATCTGTAAACAGGGTTGGATCTTCAGTTGCAGTAACTGCCCAACCTTTCTCTTGCCCCAGTGTTGTAATGGCTTTAATGCCTGACGGAATTGAAGTGTGGCGATAACCAGCTGTTTTAGAGAAAATCAGGACATTGAGCTTTTTTTGTTCCTTGGTTTTATTATCCGTTTGAGCGATTACACCCAGGGAAAAAATGAATAAAATGAGGATGGTCAATAAATTTTTCATCAAGGGAATTATTAAGTGAGTTGATAATAACGAAAGTACAAAAAAAAGCGATCCTTTTTCAAAGATCGCCTTCTTTTATATTCTGTTATTCTTAATAAAGAAAGCTCAGCAAAATACCTGCAGCAATCGCGCTGCCAATCACTCCTGCAGCATTTGGTCCAACAGCATGCATCAGCAGGTGGTTGGTTTTATCATACTTTAATCCCATTACCTGTGAAATTCGGGCGCTGCCAGGAATTGCAGCAACTCCGGCGTTTCCGATCAGTGGATTAATCTTATTCCCTTCCTTTAAAAAGATATTCATTATTTTCACGAAAAGGACACCTCCGATAGTGGCAATAATGATAGACACAGCTCCAAGCAAGAAAATACTCAAGGTTTTCATTGTAAGAAATGTTGAAGCCTGAGTTGACGCACCTACCGTCAGACCAATCAGAATAGTTACAATATCAATTATTGCTCCTTTGGCAGTTTCGGCCAAACGCTTCGTTACAGTACTCTCTTTCAGTAAGTTACCAAAGAAAAGCATACCTAGCAAAGGAAGCGCTGCCGGAACCAGCAAACAGGTTAACAATAACCCTGCAACCGGGAAAAGGATTTTCTCCCGCTGAGATACCGTTCGCAGTGGTTGCATCCTTATAACTCTTTCTTTCTTGGTAGTGAGCAATTTCATAAATACCGGCTGAAAGACCGGAACAAGGGCCATATAAGCATAGGCTGAAACAGCAATAGCCCCAATCAGGTCGGGAGCTAGTTTAGAAGAGAGGAATATAGAAGTCGGACCATCAGCACCGCCAATAATTCCAATTGCTCCTGCTTCAGAAGGGGTAAATCCTAACTTTACAGCAAAAACATAAGCGATGAAAATGCCCAACTGCGTAGCAATACCGATTAGAATCAACTTTGGATTCGAGATTAATGCGGAAAAGTCAGTCATCGCACCGATACCCAAAAAT
>CAIOOC010000575.1 GCA_903859795.1 uncultured Bacteroidia bacterium | reverse complement strand
TGGACGATATAACACTTTCAGGTTTTCGCTTTTTCAAGTCCTTAAGTGAAGAAGAACTCAAAAGTCTCAATTATGAAAAAACCTGCTCATCCTTAAAAAAAGGTAGTATAATTTATAAAGAAGGTAGCCGTCTTACAGGATTTTATTGCATTGTACGAGGCATTGTAAAAGTTTATAAGACAGGAATTGACGGAAAAGAACAAATTATCAGATTTGCAAGAAAAGGAGATATTATAGCCTACCGTTCACTCTTGAGTCAGGAATCTGCCTGTACAACTTCCAAGATTATTGAAGATGCAATTTTGTGCCACGTCCCTTATAAGACACTTCTCAACCTAATTGAGAAGAATTCCTCCTTTGCACTGGCAATGCTTCGGATTGTATGCGCTGAACTAAAGGAAGCTAATGATTACATTACAGATATTGCACAAAAAACAGTCCGTGAAAGGCTTGCTGAAGTCCTTTTGCTGCTAAAAGAAAACTTCGATTTGGATGCAGATCAAACACTTCAGATATCTTTAACCAGAGAAGAATTAGCCAATACTGTTGGTACCGCAACAGAATCTATAATACGACTGCTCTCAGAATTCAAGCAGGATAAATTAATCGATCTGCAGGGGAGAAAAATCAAGATTATCAATCTTCCGGGGCTTACTAAGGTTGCTAACCTGACAAACAATAGAAGCTAAATAACTTATTTTAAGTTCTTTAGTCGGCATTACATGCGTTTCAACCAATCTTCAGGATCCAGTTTGGTGTTTTCCTTCCATAACTGAAACTTAAGAACAGTTTTGTTATCATCATTCGGGTCAGTAAAAATACTCCCTATCTCCTCTTTGCCCTCCACTTGTTGTCCAGCTTTGACAAATACTTCGCTTAAATTTGAATATACCGTCAGATAGTTTCCATGCCTGATAATTACAGCTATATTGCCACCAGGAATAGCCACAACTTTAGTTACCTCTCCTTTAAATATACAACGCGCTTTGGCATTTGCTTGAGTAGTAATATCTACGCCGGCATTACGAACAACTACATATTTTAATACAGAATGCGGATGTTCTCCAAAATGATCAGTAATCAATCCTCTTTGAACAGGCCAGGGAAACTTACCCCGGTTGTTGGAAAAATCACCTGAGAGTACCTTCTCTTCCGAAGTCAATGCAAAACCTGTCTCTTTCGATGATTTCCGATTTGTCTTTTTTGCCTCTTCAGTAATAACTCTTTCAATTTCCTGTTCCAGTCGTAATTCTGCTTTTCTTTGATTTTCCAGCTTTTTCTTTAAATCTTTTTCCTTTTGTTGTAATTCAGAGTAAACGTCCTTTTGTTGCTTCTTTTGGCGCTCAATAATCCTTGTTTGACTTACCTTTGACATCAAAAGATGCTGTTTTTCATCCTTCTGTCTGTTAAACTCTAACAACTGACCTGTAATTAAATTTTTGTATTCCGAAATCTTCTCAGCCTGTTTCCTGCGATAATCAGCATATTCCCTTAAATAGACAAACCGCTTATACGCCTGGTTGAAATCCTGCGCCGATAGCAAAAACAGTAACTGATTACTATTGTCCTGGTTCCGATCTGCGTATCGTATCATCGCAGCATACTTTATTTTGACAGATTGTAAAGCAATACTTAGTGAATCTATCCATCTCAAATTCTTTTGAATAGCTGAATCAATATATCCTATTTCGCCTGAAATATTAGATATTAAAGCATCCTGTAGTTTAATTTGCCTATCCAGAACAGACAGCCGATTCAAGGAAGCCTTTGCATTGCTATTAGTCTCCTTTAATAAATTATTAATGTATTCAATTTCTGATGCAGTTTTTTCCTTTCGTTTTCTGAGCTCTTCAAGTGACTGACCAGAAACGCTAAAGCAAAAGAACATGCATAAAATAAACCCGATTAGTTTTAAAAGTCTTAAGATAGTATACTCCATCTATTAAATATTACCAAATTGACTCTTAATTATTCAAAAAATTGCTTTTTATATTTGGGAGAGACAGAAAATCCAAAATTCTTTTCATCATCCAGACTAATTTTAGACAGTTCAAGAGACAATTCTACTTTTTTCTGCCCTGTTAAAGCAATCTCCATTAATCCGGGAAACCACTGCTCCATCACCTTTTCATATCTTGAGAATTCAAGTTTCACCCCTTTATTTGTATCAAGGTCATTAAAAACCATTTTCTTTACTACGAAGGAATCGGGATCAATATAGATATCCTGTTTTATTAAATGGCCAATATCCAACCGGTTACGATACCTTTCAAGGGCTTCTTCATTTTTATTAAAACGTTTTAACTTCCGATCACGTATAGAGGAGATTTTATACATATTATCCTCAATTTCACATACATAATCTTTAAAATCCTTTTCTTTAGGATCCTGGTGAAATGAAAATAACTTATTACTAAGTAAGGCCTGTAATACACCAAAATCAACATCAATACCTAGCAGTTTACTTAAATAATTATTTTTTCCTACAAATAATTGCTGATCGATAAAATAAACAACTTTGAATGAATCAGTATTTACCTCAACTTTCCCTACTGGGATCGCGAGTTTTTGAGCATATATCTGAATAACACTATCTCTACGTATTTTATATGATCCACGAACCGAGGTCACCTTCCCCTCGTTAGATAAGGATATATTTACCTTTTTAACAGACAGTGTTTCATATTTTAAAGACCTGTCATTGACTAATTTAATAACCCTACTTACACTGAAATGCTTAATTCTTTTGGGTACAACTATCTTTTCTTTCTGTTTGCAACCAAACAAAAATAATATTAGTACAATTACATATAGAAAGCTATTAATCAGCTTATTGTAGGCATTCATAAACTAGTTCTCTTTTGTTTCAATATATCTTTTTTCGGCTATTTTCTGTTGCAGAATTTTGGAAGGATTTCCTTTTTCAACCGACTTCCGCCATTGAATAAAAGCATTTTCTTTGTCATTTAGGTAAAACAAAATGTCACCATAATGTTCAATAAGAACCGCACTATCTTCCGTTGATTTTGACAGCGCCGTTTCCATATAGAATTTAGCCAACTGGTAATCTTTTTTTACAAAAAAAATCCATGCATATGTGTCAAGATATGTCGCATTATCGGGATTTGCCTGAATAACTTTTGCGCTCAATTTCTCTGCAAGACCTAACCTTGCACCTCTCAGAGACAAATAATATGCATAATTATTCAATGCCATGAAGTTTTCAGGATCAAGTTCAACAACTTTATCAAAAACATCAAATGCTTCATTGAAACGTTTTAAATTGTAAAAAGCTTCAGCACGATAAGTATAGAACTGTGAGAGTATTTTTGGATCGTTTTTCACATGCACAACTCCTGAATCGATTACAGCTAATATTTCACTGTATTTTTTTTGTTGTAATAATCCTACAGATCTTAAAATGTAAATTAAAGGTTGTTCAGGAAAGTACTCTAAAGCCTTTTTACTATCCAAATACATTGAATTCCAGTCTAATAAATCGTTATTTATTAATAAAAGACGCTCCCAATACTGGTAATTGTCTTTCTTCATGTCTAAGACAAGCTTCAATTGTTTACGAGCCTCACCCATTTGCTTTCGGGCTTGAAGATAGTCCACCATTAACGCACGAGGACGTTCATCATCAATATGTGCATCAATTAAAATATGAAGTAATTCCACCTGGTGTTCATCAGAAATCTTGGAGGATCCCGGTTTAACCATCAACAAATACATTTGTGCTTTGGTTTCAAAATCCAATACAGTATTCTTAAAAGCCAATTTGATATGTTCAAAAGCTTTTACGGAATCATTGCTCTCAAGATAATAATCAGCAATTGAGAGATGTACAAATCCATCATCCGGATCAATCTTAAGGATCTTCTCATAATTTTCAAGAGCTTTATCTCTGTCTTTATCTGCAAGGTACATATCCGCAAGAAGACCATAATATTTTGCTACAGTAGGATTTGCCTGAATGAGTTTTTCAATCTCACTATATGCTGCTGCCTTATTCCCAAGCTGAATATAAATTTGCTGTTTTCCTACTGCAATTGGTTCTGTGATACCCATTTTTTGTTCAAGTTGGTTATATAAGGCAAGTGCCTCCACCTTTTTACCTGAAAGTACCATCAAAGCAGCTCTATAAAAAGGATAATCAGGATTGTCAGGTGATATCTTTTCAAGTATCTCATATTCTAATGCAGCTTTCTCGTATAATTTATTTTGCTGATATACCTTTACAAGTAAGAGATGGTAATACCTATTCCCAGGATTTAAGGTAGTCGCTTTTTCAAGTAAAAACATCGAACTTTGATAATCGCCCTTTGATACATGTATATTTGCCATTTCATAAAGCGTGGCTGAAGAGTGTGAATCAATTTCCAAACAACGCGAGAATATTTTTATAGCTTCGTCAAAATTACCTAAGGTCCTTTGTTTCAGTCCTTCAATAAAAAGATATTCAAACTCTTTACGTCCTTCCTCACTAAGATGTATATCTGTTGAATCTACAGAAACTCTATTTACGCTTAAAGATGATACAGTTTTTGTAACCTTACAGGAAAATACAACACTCAACTCTAATATAATAACTAAAAAACTGAATAAACTTTTATTTTTTATCATCCTATTAATTTTAAATTCACCACCTGGCAATCACCCATTCAATGCTTACCGGTATGTCCAAATCCGCCCTCTCCTCTGGCAGTTTCTTCGAGAATTTCAACATTTTCCCAATCTACCTGTTCATGGGACGCAATAACCATTTGAGCTATTCTTTCCCCATGCGATATAATAATTTCTACAGATGAAAGATTAATAAGAATAACCTGAATTTCACCACGATAGTCGGCATCAATAGTTCCAGGGGAGTTTAAGACAGTAATGCCCTTTTTTAAGGCTAAGCCACTCCTGGGTCTAACCTGTGCCTCATATCCAACTGGTAATTCAATGAATAATCCAGTTGGAATAAGCTTTCTTTCAAATGGTTTTAAGATTATCTGATCAACAAGATTTGCTCGTAAATCCATTCCCGCTGCGTGTTGAGTACTGTACTCAGGTAATTCGTTTGATGATTTATTTACAACTTTTATTTTCATCTAAAGATTTTATTTTAATTGGTAAAAATGAAATCGTGAACACATTGTATAAATCTTTATTACTGAGGGTGAACCTGTGTCTCATACCTGTTATTTTCACATAATTTCAATCTGCTAAGATAGTAAACAATTCCAATCTCTATAGTTTCATCGTTTCACCCTGCCCACAAAATTGAATAATCCTTTTAGATCTCTTTTCTCCTTGATCCAGATAAATAAGAAGAAGACAACTAATAGAATTGAATTAAAACACAATTTTAGATAAATGCTATTTGTAACTAGGGCATTCTTAATCAGAAAAAGAAAAAGAGCCAATAATAAATAAAATCCCATACGTTTTAAATCATATTTAATTGGAAAATATTTCTGTCCAACAATATATGAGGTAACTGTCATAACCAGCGATGCTGAAAAGAAGGCATATCCACAAGCCATATAACCAAAAAATGGTATTAATAAGACATTTAAAACAATGGTAATTATTGCACCAATGATGGCAAAACGAGCTCCAAAATATGTTTGATCGGTAAGTTTATACCATAAAGACTGAGTATAAAAAATACCTAAGAACAAATTTCCCATTAATAACCATGGAACCACTTTTATTCCTTCATGATATCCCGATTTTGTTGAACCAATAAAAAACTTAAGAATATCCATATAGAACATCACTCCCAGGAAAATCAGAAGTCCTAGAAGTACAAAATACTTCATAATCACTGCATAGACTTTTTTAGAATCTTCGTCTTTGTAATGAGAAAATAAAAAAGGTTCAAAGGAGAAACGGAACGCCTGAATAAATAGCGCCATAAGAATAGCTAATTTTCCACTAGCCGAATAAACTCCCAATTCGAAGATAGGATTCACAGAATTAACCAGCAATTTGGGTAATAATATCTTGTCAATATTTAGATTTACCATCCCAGCTATACCGATCACCAAAATTGGCCACCCATATTTTAACATCTTTCGCAAAAGTAACCTGTCAAAAAAAGTTTTATTTAATTTTAAGTCTGGAAAAAACAATACCAGGGTAACCACTGATGCTACCAAATAAGATAAAAATGCATATCCAATACCAATCTTCGGGTTGTAAATAAAACGCAAAATTGAATCCGGGTTTGAATGTAATATCTTAGGACATAAATATATCCAAAATAAGTTTAATACTATACTTACAGCAATATTGATGGTTTTAAGTATTGCAAATTTCACAGGTTTAGAATCTAGTCTGAGTTTCGCAAACGGTATAGCAGATAAGGCATCAATGGCAACTGTTATACCCATCCATATGACAAAGTTTTCATGTCCTTTATATCCTATCCAGGAAGAAATATAGGTTGCAAAGCTAAAAATTATCAAAATAAAAAGTAAAGAAGTAGCACCTAAGGAGAACATAGTTGTTGTGTATACCTTTTCAGGATTTTCGCTCCTACCTGCAAATCTGAAATAGGATGTTTCCATTCCATAAGTAAGAACAACCTGCAGAAATGCAACATATGCCAGCACATTGCTTAATATACCAAACTCATCTGGCAAAAACATCCATGCGTACAGGGGTGTAAGCCACCAATTCAAAAATCTACCAACTATACTTGGTACACCATATATTACAGTCTCACCAGCTAGTTTTTTTAAAGCACTCAAATTATTTTCTCCTTAATTTAATTACAAAGATAATGCTTTAGGTTGTTTAGGAGACTATTTTGAAAAAGCATAACAAGAAATGTTCAACTAAAAGCAATATTAATAAATTCAACATTAATGTTCATGAAAGCTGAATTTTGTATAATTTGCAAATTGAATTTTTAGGATGAAATCTTCCATTTTTAAATTGATTATGAGGAAACTAAGTATCTATTTTCTTTTCTTTTTGTTTACTGCATTTATATTATTTAACTGTGCCCAATCCTCACAAGGCACTAGAAAGCCGGTTACCTCAATTAGTATTATAAATAGAAATAAAGATTTTAAAGTGGGAGACAATTTGTCTCTAAGTATAAGATCTAAAATTAAAGATGGAATATTTAGCAATACAGAAATTTATCTCGATGGAAATTCAATATACCGAAGTGATAAAACTGAATTTCAATGTGAAATCCAAACATCCAAACTTAAAGTTGGTACCCATTATTTAAAAGCAGTTGCAACTAATACAGGTGGATTGAGTGGTGAAAATTTTAAAGAATTTCTTCTTCTTTCTGATATTGTACCTAAAAAATTTAATTATAAAGTAGTTAAATCATTTCCACATAGCATTGACCACTTTACAGAAGGCATTGAAATTAGAAATGGATTTTTATATGAAGGAACTGGCCAAGAGGGTAGTTCCGCTATTTATAAGACCGACCTTGCCACGTGGAAAACTGTTAAGGAGTTTAAGCTTGATGAACAATATTTTGGGGAGGGAATAACCATATTAAATGGAAAATTATACCAACTTACCTATAAAACACAGATTGGATTTGTACGCGATCTTAATACTTTTGAATTGCTAAAATCATGGTATTTTAAAAATTCGCAAGGATGGGGGTTAACCAATGATGGTAATTATTTAATAATGAGCGATGGAACTGAATTTATTTATTATATCGATCCAGAAACATTTAAAGAAATAAAGAAAATTCAAATATGTAATAATGTGGGTACCGTATCAAATATTAATGAACTCGAATTTATAAATGGTGAAATATGGGCTAATATATGGACTACAGATAAAATAGTAAAAATAGATCCTGTATCAGGCAAAATTATTGCAGAAATTGATTTAAGTGGTCTTTTATCATCAAATCTTATCAATCAAAAATCACCTGTTGACGTTCTGAATGGTATTGCCTATGATCACGACAAAAATAAAATTTATGTGACAGGAAAACTTTGGCCAAAAATATTCGAAATTGAATTGGTAAAAATAAAATAAAATCAAAACAGAGTGAGACTGTAAAATGAACTCTGTCTAAAGCAAAAATTAGTTATAATTGAACTTTAGACAACAGTGTTATGGAATCAGAAGAATTTAAGTCGATGCG
>CAIOOC010000574.1 GCA_903859795.1 uncultured Bacteroidia bacterium | reverse complement strand
GTGGAGTTCAGATTTTCATACTCCAGGTTCAGCTTGGAAACCTGTTCATCCGATTTCGGATCACCGATCCGGTACCTTTCTTTCTCGACTTGTACCAATTCATCTTCGATGGCCAGTTTGCGTTCTTCAGCCTTTATCGAAGCATTGTTATAGGCCGTACTTTTGGCATTCAAGGCTGCAAGCCGTATTTTCTCAGTATACTGGCCATTGACTTCAGCCAGTTTTAAGGCCAGTAGTTCGTTGGTAACCTTTTCATTGGTCATCAGACCTAAAAACGAAGGGTACTGGTCTCTAAGGTTTTTAATTAGGACACTCCGGATCGCTTCGTTCTCGTTGGTACGAATAATTGAACCAACCAGGGCGCTCAGGTTATTTTGTTCTTTTATCAGTTCACTGGAGTACCCTTTGGTCAGGTTCATCTCTTCTTCCAGGATCTTTTTGGTCGCATTGGCCGCTTCGGCTGCATCTTTCTGCTTCTGGATATAGTATTGCCAGGCTGAAACGCCGGCAATTACTGCGGTGGTCAGAAGTCCTATGGGATTTAATTTAAACGTGGAGTTGACTACCCGCATCGCTTGTGCAGCACCCTTGAAGTTACCTGTAAGTAGCATTACGGCAGCGGCCCAAAGATTGGTAGCAATTATGGATGTGGCCGTAAGTATGATTTGGGCACGTTGCACAACGATCTGACCCAGTGTTGCCTGGTTGGCCCGGTTCTGCCACATCGTTTGGAGTTTCACAGCAACGGTATATCCGGCAATGGCAAGAGCCGAGGTTACAATTACCCGTCCATACACTGTGAACACATCAATTAGGACAATCAGTGACCTGAGGAACATTCCGAAATATCCGGTAACGGTATGCATGGCCGGAGTTAGTCTTTTGCCCAGATCATTGGCAACGATGTTGATCCGGTTACCTGCCTGGGCCAGTTTGGCATTGTTATTATCGGTATTGATCTGGGCCTGTTCAATTGCGACATTGGTGCCGGTCATTGCTTTTTCGTAACGCTTCAGTTCTTCCCGGTTTCGGATTAAGGTGTTGGCCACATTGATATTCTCGAGACCGAACATTTTAAGGCTCTCCTGGGGAGTTAGCATTTTCTTATCCAGATTTTCCAGCGCGGTTGACAAGCCCACAATGGCGGGATTGGTATCATCAGCCCCTGTTTGCAGGTGAAGAAGCATTCCTCTCAATCCGCGACCGGCAATTTCCGGTTGTGAAAACCGGGGAGCAAGGGTTTCGAGTGTGGCAGCCAGCTTTTCGATCGATATCCCTGCCATGGATGCTGTTGTACCGGCTTTCTCGAAACCAACAGTGAGGTACGGAATTTCTCCGGCACCTTCCTTGGAACCTGCTCCCAGAACATTAATGATTCGTCGGGACTCATCTGCTGAAACATTGTACTGGTTCATGACCATGCACAACCCTTCGATAGCCGGCTGGAGTTTAATCTTGGAGGCATTACTCAGGATAATGGCTTCTTCGGTTACTTTAGCAAGGGCCTCTTTATTTTTGAGTAGTTCCGGTCGGGCTGACCCCACTTTGGTAAAAGCATCAACAATTTCCTGTGCGTTCTGGGTTACCCGGATTCCCCCTTCGAGTGTTGCGGTGCTTAACTCTTTGGCCTTTTCGGCAAGCCATTCCAGGTTCTTGCCTGTTAATCCGGTAAGGGCAGACAGGTTAGAGACCCGTTCTTCAAAATCGTTAAAGACTTTAACCAGGGCTTTAAATCCCAGGACAAGACCCACAATGGCTGCTGCTCCTGCCTGGATCATTGAGAAATAGCGATTAAATGAATCCCCTATTCTGGCCAGGCTCCACGACCGGGATACCACAGCGATCTGTTGGTTATGTTCGGCCAGAATAGTCCGTAGTTCGCGTATTCTTCTGGTATGCTGAATATATTCCTGGCTTCCGATAGTCATTCGGGCCTGTTCATTAACCAGCTTTGTCATCTCTGCACGAATACTTCGAATATCGTTACTGACTTCTTTACCGTTTATGAAAAGATTGATTCTTCGGTTGTAACTTGTGGCCATTTTTGTTGTTTTTGGCTAAATTACAGGGTGGTAAGCGAGAGGGAAAGGACAGAAATTACAAAGCTTACCGTAAAATATTAAAATACATATCGAAGGCTTTTCAAAAAATAGAATTAATTTTACATTATATAATGGATGATTATACTTACAGGCTCGGAATTGGTAGATGTGTCTGATTTTATCAGGTGTATAAAATGTAGCAATAATGAGGAGAGCGCATTACATAATTGAAAAAACTGATAAGATTTAATCGAATTATTTATAATTTTGCATCATGTGTAAGGATAAATTGATAACAGGAATAAAAGTTGCTCAACAAATGAGCAAAGCCAGAAATATTCTGAACAATCAGGTTATTCCCAAAGAAGAACTGTTCCAGATTCGGAAAAAGGAAGGAAAGCTAAGTCCTGAACTTATAAGTGCCCTAAAATCAAATGCCTGATTTGATAATAATTGCAGGATGCAATGGCGCAGGTAAATCAACATTTTCATCTTCATTTTTACCCGAAGGATTAACTTCTTTCGACTATGACAGGTTGTTTTTAGAGAATTACAATAGTTTGTCAGATAGCGAATTGAGAGAAGAGTTTGCTAAGAACCAAACTACAAAAGACTTTGAATCATCCATTGATAAGGCATTGATGCATAATGCTGATTTTTGCTACGAGACAAATTTTGATTCACATCCTTTATATTGGGCGGAGAAATTTAAGGAAAACGGATACCAAATAAACTTGATTTTCTTTTGTTTAGAAAATCAAGAAATTGCAAGGCACAGAATTCAAGTACGTACTGAATTTAAAGGTCATTTTGTTGATGATAAAACAATAGATTTAAAATGGAAGGCCGGATATAAAAACGTAAACTTATATTTTCAATTCTTTGATAATATTTTATTCGTTGATAATTCAAAACAGAACGATATTTATACAAATCTATTACAGATTGAGAAAGATGAAATAGTTTTGATGACCGAAAAAATCCCTGAATATTTCAAACTTCGTTTGCCAGATATTTTTAAATTAATCAAGTCAGAATAATGCACTATTGCTAATAAATGGCATAAGTCTGGGTGGTGTTTGGTGGATTTTTGAAGGTTTTCCCTAGCCCAAAAAGTAAGTGTAACGTGATAGGTTGTCACTGTCGCCAAACCACCACGATCTCATGCCATCAACCGTTACCTTATCATCATTCTTGTTGCATTCAACACCGCATCCGCATTAATCTCCGCCAATTTATCAGCCAGTTCCGGGAGGGTTTGATCCAATAGAGGATTGAACCATTCATTTGGTAGTCTAGGTCGTGGCTCGTCTCCCCACCAGGTTGGCTGACGTGTCGTGGGATCTTCTGATTTGGCTGTTCGAATTACCATACCACCTTGCATCTTGTATCCACGACCAACACCTTTATGAACAAACACGCCATGCCGTTCAAAGGTATAAGTCACCCGGTCAATCACACCGTATGATTTCTTAGTTAGCGATTTAATACTGTCATTAAGATTTCTCTCAAGCCGTCCCGGGCGATTGATGGTCCCCTCTTTGCCATGTAAAAAAATGGAGGTCCGGTCCCGTAATTTGCGTTGAACCATCGAGGCCCATTTAGAAACAGCTTCATTCTGACCTTTAGCATCAAAATCAGCGCCTGAGGTTTGGCCTGTTACCTCAGGTATTCCGGATTGAGTTATTCCCATGAAGTCAAAGCTTTATATTTGTGGAATATTGGTCGTAAAATTCCACTTCTCCGGATTTACATCGATCGGCAGTGGCGAGGAGATGGTGAATGTGCACCGAATTCCATAGTTTTTATCGTTTTCATTTGCGATAAGAGCAACATTTACGCTCCCCAGATCGAAATCACGGATGGCTCTGGCTTCCGGATTGCGCTTGTCGGATTTAATCCGGATGATGATATCATCACAAATCATTTCCAGTTTATCCCATAACTGGTGCATGGCATCGTAATCTCCAATATCGTTCAGGTGACCAAGGAGCATGAACGCTCCGGATCGCTCTTTCAGTACATTATCACTCTGTTTATCGGTGAGCGAATAGCGATAACCTTCTAGAATTAACGCAGGATAGTTTACTTTTTTCAGTCCGGTAAGCACTTCGTCGAGTTCGAAACGGTAGAAGCGTTTATCTGTAGCGGAATGTCCAATATCAACATGCTGGGTAGCAAGGGTTCTGAAATATTGAATCAGATCGGAAAATTTTGATTTCATGGTAATTACGATTTTACACGGAGTTTTTAACGGATTACACGGAATTTGCACGGAGATTAAGAAGAGTTTCGTGAACTCTCTCTTTGTATTTATTGGTCAGGTACCTTAGGACTGCGTGAACCGAAAGTTCAGCGTATCGATCCTGATTGATAAGGTCGTCACCAACCAGCGACTCAAAGGTCTTAAGCCACTGTGATTGTTTGACTTGCCCTTCGGGTGAAGACGAAGCATTTTTTTCTTCTACATTCTCCTGAAAAATAAGCGGATAGCATTTTTGCAGCCAGATCATAATCAGACCATAATTGAAGGCAATAGCCTGACGGATATCCATCTTAACCGATTTGATTTTTTCAGCTTTGTTACCTATCGTTTCACTTTTGAATTTCTCGTTAGGATTAAGGTAAAGTGAAGCAATGAATTTATTTAGGGCTGTTTCATCCTTCCCTGACAACCAATCGTTATAATACGATTCAGTATAGATAAACTGACCAAAAGTTAGCCTGGCAAGTTTTGGTTTTGGAGCAACAAAATCAGTTCCAGGTATTTTTGGAATCAAAAATTCGGAATAAGAATTCCCGGCCCGACCAATGAAATCAATCGCTTCGGATAGTTTGAACAGGTCGAACTGGGGGAGTTTTTTCAAAAGGTTTTGATCAATTCCAGTTAGAATGGATAGAAAACGGAAGTCAGGTTCTATTCCATTCACTGTTCTCGATATGGCAATAAACTGCTGTTGGGTAAGTTCCCCCCATGCTGAAGGTGCCTTGCCTGTTGCGGTTCGTTTGAAAAAGAGAATCGGATATTCAATTGCAATGTCAATCATTATTTACTTGAAATACTTTGAAATAAATTGCGAAACATTGCAATATCTTTGAAATGTTTCATTGATCATTCTTTAATTTTTAATTTCTTCATTTTATTGAGTATCATGCCCAAAAGGTTTTTTTATTGGTATTGTCACGTCGGAAAACTTTTCCGGACGACGGTGTTACTTCGCTCCAGTCTGACGAATTGGCGGACAGATAACTCCGGAGCTGATCAAGATAAGCATTTCCAATATTCCGGTTCCTGGTTACGAGAATTGCAATCCGGTCGGAGGTTGAAGGTTTATGCTCGGTGTCGTTGTTGAAACCTGATGCATTGGAGGTAAAGAATAGACCATTATCTGTCAGATCAGCTCCGCTTTCCTCCATGAGCAGGGCAGAGGCAAGGTAAGCAACTGGTTTGCGGATATAAGAAAGTAATTTCGTCACTTTTGCCTCCGGATTGGCTTTTACCATTTCTGATTTCACAAAAGCAAAAGCCGTTGGCCCCAGAATGGTTGATATTTCAGTATCTTCAATTAATTGCATGTGCGACTTCATCCTTAGGAATGTCAGTCGGCTTTTGTTGATAAAAACGAGCTCGTTAAAAATGTCTGTCGTTGGGATAAAAGCCGATTTAAGCAGCGAGAAAGCTGGTGATTCGGAGAATTCGCTGAAATCGGAACTGTTTGTTTCAAGATATTGCAAAACAGTGTCAAGACCGTTAAACCCATTGGTGCGAAAATAGATTTTGAGGTTTTCTTCCTGGTACTTAAAAAGTCCTTTCACAGAAGTCGATTCTGTCCGTTTAAACCCGCCATCGGAGATGTGTGAATTCAACAGGTCAAATCCGATCCAGTAGGCAATATGAATTGCCGAAGATTGAACCAGGCGAAGTAACTCTGCTGTTTTTTGCTCGGCTTCTGTCGGTTCTTCTGCAACTTCTGT
>CAIOOC010000573.1 GCA_903859795.1 uncultured Bacteroidia bacterium | reverse complement strand
TCGAATTTCCCAATCCGATTGTCCGACTCAATCATTATCACCTTATCCGGCTTCTGGAAAGCTAAAATTGCCATAAACCTAAATGTTATAATTATTTCGAATATAATTCGACGATTAATTGTTCCTTGATATTTTCCGGAATCTCTTCACGGTTAGGAACATTCAGAAATTTGCCAGATTTGGCTTCTCCATCCCATTCCAGCCACGGGTATTTATTGTGACGGTGTGTGGCAAGGGCATCGGTAATAGCAACAAGCGATTTAGATTTCTCGCGAACACTAACTACTTCACCGGGGCGCAATGTATAAGAAGGGATATTTACAACAGAACCGTTAATTACAATGTGTTTATGTGAAACCAACTGACGGGCAGCGGCGCGGCTTGGAGCGATACCAAGGCGGAAAACTACATTGTCCAGACGGCTCTCAAGAAGTTGTAAGAGGACGGTACCGGTAACCCCTTTGTGAGAATGAGCTTTCTCAAAAAGGTTACGGAATTGACGCTCAAGTACACCGTACATGTATTTAGCCTTCTGTTTTTCTTTCAGCTGAGTTCCGTATTCTGAAACTTTTTTCCGGCGTTTGCTGTTTCCGTGCATACCGGGAGGGAAATTTTTATGCTCAAAAGCTTTGTCGGGACCATAAATAGGCTCTCCGAATTTTCGTGAAATTTTGGATTTTGGACCAATATATCTTGCCATGTGATTTTACGTTTAAAAGTACCTATTAATTATACACGACGACGTTTTGGAGGACGGCATCCATTATGAGGCAATGGGGTAACGTCAACAATTTCAGTCACCTGAATACCAACATTAGCCATAGCCCGAATAGCAGACTCGCGGCCGTTTCCTGGTCCTTTAACGAAAACCTTCACCTTGCGCAGTCCAAGGTCAAAAGCTGTTTTTGCGCACTCCTCAGAGGCAGTTTGAGCTGCATAAGGGGTATTCTTCTTTGATCCTCTGAATCCCTTTTTCCCAGCCGACGACCAGGAAATAACTTCCCCGTTGTTGTTGGTCATCGAAATGATGATATTATTAAAAGAAGAGGAGACATGAGCCTGTCCGACAGGTTCAATATTAACCACTCTTTTCTTTGATACTCCAGTCTTTTTTGCCATTGTTACTTGAAATTATTTAGTGGCTTTTTTCTTATTTGCAACTGTTTTCTTTCTACCCTTACGTGTTCTGGCATTGTTTTTTGTACTCTGCCCACGCACCGGTAAACCGATACGATGACGAATACCACGGTAGCAACCGATATCCATTAATCGCTTAATAGAGATCTGATATTCAGACCGTAATTCGCCTTCCACCTTGTAACTTTCCGTAATAACCTTACGAATTGCACCGAGCTGCTCATCATTCCAGTCGCTGACCTTGATGTTCTTGTCAACTCCGGCTTTCTCAAAAATCATTTGTGAGCGGCTACGGCCTACCCCATAAATATAAGTCAAAGCGATCTCGCCCCTCTTATTATTTGGTATATCTACGCCAACTATACGAGCCATATTCTTATACGAATTAAAAATCTTACAAAATTAACATATTATCCCTGACGTTGTTTAAACT
>CAIOOC010000572.1 GCA_903859795.1 uncultured Bacteroidia bacterium | reverse complement strand
TTTATATTACTCTTGATAATAAACCGGAATTTAATTGTAATATAATAGAGGATATTTTGAAAATTTCAGCTAAACAATTAGGATATTTCGATTTTATATGGGCATCTCCTCCTTGCGAGGCATTTAGTGTTGCATCTATCGGTTATCATTGATACAGCTGATGGTGGTGGTGATTATTTAGCGGCTGTATTCTTTCGTGCTGTTGGAATGAAACTTTTTATAGTTGATATAGTATTTACTGCTGAAAGCATGGAGAAAAGCGAGCCATTGACTGCCGAGACTGCTATCAGACATGGGTGTACTAGGATGTATATTGAGTCAAACAGTGGTGGTGGTGGATTCGGTCGAGCTGTTCAGCGGATAATGGCTGAAAGTGGATACACTGGATGCCAGTTTGAAATGTTTCATCAGATGGAAAATAAAGTTTCTAGAATATTGTCTAATGCGACCTCTGTGAGTAATTCAATTTTGATGCCGGATGATTGGGCGTACAGGTGGCCCGCAGCGTATCGTGAACTTACTAGCATGGGTAGAAGTGGTAAGTGGTTGCATGAGGATTTAGGGGATGCGATTACAGGTGCGCTTGAGAAAGGACTTGGGGCAGGGCTTAACCCTAAAGTTTATCCAGATTATTCACGCAATCTTATTTCACGGATCACGGTTGAGCCAGGCGAAACGATACTGTTTGCACAATCATTAAATGGTGCTTATCCTCATGGTGTGGCTTGCGTGAGGCGGAACAACGAGATTCATGTTATTAAAACGTTCTTGGATGAATCTCTGGAGGCTGTTGCGCAAGGGATTCGAGATGCGTTTATTGGGCATGATATTTACTGGTATCCATATTCGGACGGCGTTGAATTGTCGGCTTCGACAATCAAGCTGATGCAATCACATGGTATCAAAACAAGGATTGGAAATATTTTTCCATCGGATTTAGAAATGATTTCAGTTCCTAATAATTTGATGAGGCGTGGACGATTATTGTTTGTGGAAAATTGCCAGAGTGTAACCAGTGCGCTTGAGGTTAGGCGGTTTGATGATCGTGGAAAACCGGAAACGCTTAGGGGTTCCAGACCTATTTACTTGACCTGTGATTGTATTTCCTACCTTATATGGCGTATGATAGGGCAATATCCACAAATCGGAGCATAAAATGTCAGATTTTAACCATTTAGCAAATAATCATCCAAGTAAGAATATGCAGACTGTTTTTGACATGATAGAGAAAATAGAGCCACAACAAACTTCTATAAACGATTCTGTTGGACTTCGATTGATTGATACAGGGACAATATCGAAAATAAAACAAGCGCAGCACGCTGCTGTTGTTGAAAGTTATGGCAATGATAATGTTTTTCCTATAAAGTTTTCTGAGTTGGTTGAACAAGATGCAAAAAGATCGGTCAGGGTTTTGGATAGTTATTTTAACTCTTCCAGTGGTATTGGGACAGGTAGCGATCCTGGTTTCTACAATCAGGCAAGTGTGCCTTTTGTTTTAACGCCGGATGAAGCTACTAGCTATTATGCTTCTGGCGGTTTACCACAGAAAATTATTGATAAGAAAGTTAAAGGTGTTTTGCTGAATGGGTTTAAGTTTAAAAGCCGGACCTGGAAACGTGAAACGATTGAAGAGCTTGAGATTTACGCTGAAAAAGTTGGATTAAGTCAGGCACTTGAGGATGGGATTAGGGATGGTTGTATCTATGGTGGTGCGCTGATTGTTCCAGCGTTTAAAAATGACAATCCTGTTAGTTATGGAATGAGTTTAGAGCAGTTGTTGAAAAGTGGAACATTGGACAAGGACTGTATTGACTATCTTTGGACGGCTGATAGGTGGAACACTGTTTTGGTTCCTGATTACAATATTTCAGCAAAAGACTATATAACACCGCCTAGATTTTTCGTGCCGCTTGCAGGATTGACGGTTAATACTGAAAGGTTGGCAATTATCAGACCTAAGATATTGCCATTTTGGGGAACGTTAAGACAGACAGGATGGGGCGTGTCAGAGCTTGAGGGATGGATTCGTGCTGTTTCTGCTTATGAAATATTAATTGCAACGGTTCCTATTATGGCGCAACAGATGAGTTTAATTTATCA
>CAIOOC010000571.1 GCA_903859795.1 uncultured Bacteroidia bacterium | reverse complement strand
CTTTCAACAGCAAAAGCAACGAATGACCAGAATATTATTATCTATTTTAGCGCTGCTGCTCATTAGCAGTTTTCCTGCTTTATCCCAGAGTAAAGGTGAAACCTGGCGATATGAAGGTCCGCGGGTTGGAATGGATCTTTCGCGGTTTCTGTTACCTTATATGGGGAGTGCAAAACGGAATGGATGGGAAATCCAGGCCGATATTCCATACAAGGGGAATTTATTTCCAACATTTGAAACTGGGATGCAATGGTTTGATGATAAGCACGTTAATTATCATTATAAGAATAATGGGACCTATGCCAGGTTGGGTATAGACATGAATATTTCAAAATTCGAATCTCTTAAGGACCACGATTTTGTATATGTAGGGTTCCGTTATGGCTATTCAGCTTTTAGCCAGCAAACAGATAGTGCAGTAACTTCGAACTATTGGGGAACATTATCCTCCTCTTTGGCACATCACCCGATGAGTGCCCAGTGGGCTGAGCTGGTTTTCGGAATGAAGGGTGAGCTATTCCCAAATTTCTTTTTCGGATGGTCAGTCAGGGCAAAATTTCCGTTTTATGTTACTAAAGATAACAATATCAGCCCTTATATCATTCCCGGAGTAGGAAAAACAGGGGGTGGCCGGCCATTTGATTTTACCATCGGCGTATATTACCGTTTCCCTATTTTCAGATCAAAAACGATTCCAAAACCAATCAAGATGGGAGGAGCCAAACATCCCGGCCTGAACAATGGAACCGATCAGGATAATCAGGGATATGGGGGATCGCAGTCTGGTAGCGGCGGATCCAGAAATTATAATGGGCGCTAAGGGCGATAAGATTTGCTCATTGATGTTGGGGTACAAATAATACAATCAGCCAATCCAATATTCTCCTTATCCAGATCGTCTGTTTGATCCTGCTCTGTCGACCCGATTGTATATACCTTCAAGGCCGGATTTGACATTTTAAGATACCATTCAATCCCCTGATGCCGGTCGCTATGGTATGAGCCGTTGAAATGAATTAGGGTTTTCCCGGGTGAAAAATTTTTCAGGATGAAATACGCCATTGTTGCATCCTTGATTGCCTGTGATTTGGGAAGATTCTGTCCTCCATGACCTTTTGCCTGGGTGAAAATATCCTTATAACATGTCAGGGTGCTATCGTACGAAATAGGCAGTGGAGAAATCCATCTTTTAGCTTCCTGATTTATACTGTCCAGTTTCTGTAATCCTTTGGAATAAACCATGTTGGCATATCTTCTGGGAATATTGGCTGCAATAAATTGTAATTTATTTGTTTTTGCAAAATCAAGTAAGGGTTTATAATCGGTCGGAAAATTCGTCCAAAGTTTCGTTTCATCTTTAAAGGTTTTTTCCGAAAGTGCTCCGGAGAGATATTCGTCAACGGTGATCTGATCATCGGCTTCAAACATTTCTGCACTCAGAATCAGATTCCCTTTCTTTTCAGAAAAAAGATCCTTTGTAAGTTCCTGTTCAAGCCAATGATCAATTGGGTTGTCGTGCTGTTCTCCAAAGAGAATAATATCTGCCTCTTTTGCAGCTTCCAGAACTTTGGAATAATGTATTTCTTTCCCTTTGGCATCAAACAACTGGAAGGCTTTTTTATCACTTTTGAAAGCGAAAATGGCGCATGAAACAATGATCAGAATAACCTGCTTTTTCATAGATGTATATTATATAAAGATCCAAATTTACTGATTTGATGATTGCTGAAATAAATTATTATTTTTGAGAGATGCAATTTCTTAAACTTTTGAAAAATACTCAAATTTGTTGGAAATGGTTTAAACTTTATGGAAATTCTATATCATTGGGAATTAAAACTACCCGAACTAAACTATGAAGCAATACATTTTAGCATTTGATCAGGGCACTACCAGTTCCAGGGCAATTGTTTTCGGGCACGACGGGCTTCCGGTTGCAATGGCACATAAGGAGTTTACACAGTTCTATCCTCAACCAGGATGGGTAGAACACGATCCGGAAGAGATCTGGTCGACTCAGGCAGGGGTAGCTGTGGAAGCGATTACGAAAGCGGGAATTCAAATCAGTAATATTGCATCCATCGGAATTACAAATCAGCGGGAGACAACTGTCGTCTGGAACAGAAAAACCGGGAAACCGATATATAACGCTATTGTGTGGCAGGACAGGAGGACTGCATTTTTTTGCGACGAGCTGAATAACAGGGGCGATGGTCCTAAAATTCTCGAAAAAACTGGCTTAATCATCGATGCGTATTTCTCTGCAACTAAAATACGGTGGATACTTGATCAAGTAGAAGGTGCCAGGAAGATGGCAGAAGACGGACTTTTAGCATTTGGCACAATTGACTCCTGGTTAGTATGGAATCTCACACGAGGAGAATTGCACATCACAGATGTATCCAATGCCTCAAGGACGATGCTGTTCAATATACATTCCCTTGAGTGGGATGAGGAATTGCTAAGTATCTTTGAAATTCCATTAAATATGCTCCCTGAGGTTAGGTCATCGAGTGAAATATATGGAAAAACTGCGGGTCAGCTGGGTTTTGGTATCCCAATTTCCGGAATGGCTGGGGATCAGCAGGCAGCACTCTTCGGGCAAATGTGCGTTGATCCGGGAATGATCAAAAATACGTATGGAACGGGCTGTTTTATGATGATGAACATCGGTAATAAACCTATTGTTTCTGAAAGCCGGCTTCTGACTACAATTGCCTGGAAGATTGGCTCAGAAACACAATATGCCCTTGAAGGGAGCATATTTATTGCAGGTGCTGTGGTTCAGTGGCTTCGTGACGGATTAGGAATTATTAGAAATTCTGAAGATATAGAAGAGCTGGCAGCTAACGTAAACGATAGCGAAGGCGTCTATTTCGTTCCCGCGTTCGCAGGGCTGGGAGCACCACATTGGAATCAGCATGCACGTGGAATGCTCGTAGGTATCACAAGAGGTACAACCTCTGCACACATTGCAAGGGCTGCCCTTGATAGCATTGCCTATCAGACATTTGAAGTTTTGCAGGCAATGCAAAAAGATTCCGGAATTAATATCCGGGAACTCAGAGTTGATGGCGGGGCAACAGTCAATAACAGCCTTATGCAATTTCAATCGGATCTTCTTCAGACCAAAGTGATCAGACCAAAAATCACTGAGACAACTGCCCTTGGTGCCGCTTACCTTGCCGGGTTGGCTGTCAATTACTGGAGCGATATCGCAGATGTAAAAAAACATTGGCAAATGGAAAGGATATTCTTACCAAAAATCAAAGCCGATGAGACTGTTGCACTTATCAGGGGATGGCATCGGGCTGCAAATGCAGCTAAGGCATGGGCTGATGACCCCGATTATCATGAATCTTTAAAATGAATAATTCAAACCGCTAACTATGAATGCATTCTTTGCCGAAATGTTGGGAACAGCCGTGATAATAGTATTTGGCGGGGGAGTTGTATCCAACGTATTACTCAGTAAAACAAAAGGGAATAACAGCGGATGGATTGTGATCACATTCGGATGGGCAGCCGGAGTTTTTACCGGAGTATCGATTGCGGCGCCAATAAGCGGGGCACATCTGAATCCTGCCGTAACTCTGGCACTTGTACTAACCGGCAAATTTTCCGCATCCCTGGCTCCTATGTATATTCTTGCTCAATTACTTGGTGCTATGTCAGGGGCTTTGCTCGTCTGGCTCTCTTATAAAAAGCATTTCGATGTGACCGAAAACGGAGATCTAAAACTAGCTGTCTTCTGTACCTCTCCAAATATCCGAAGCATGTGGTACAATGTAATGAGTGAGGCGATTGCAACCTTTGTTCTTTCAATAGCAGTACTTGATATGGCCAAACCGGAGGTCGGTCTCGGTGCAATTAACGCTCTGCCAGTCGCAATAGTTGTCCTTGGTCTGGGACTTTCATTAGGAGGACCTACTGGTTATGCCATCAACCCGGCAAGGGATCTCGGCCCTCGTATAATGCACGCTTTGTTGCCAATACCGCTTAAAAGAAGCAGCGACTGGGCTTACGCCTGGGTTCCTGTTGTAGGTCCGTTACTCGGTGCAGTAACTGCTGCTGTTGTTTTTATCCTTTTGAAACAATGAGATCTGACGAAGGGAGATATTAGGTTTATTGTTATCTTTGAAAATGATAAAATCGTAAAAAATCATGACCTATATTAAAGGTTTGATAATCTTCTTTTTTCTTTATTTTATTTGTATTCAGGGGTATTCCGCGAAACCGGAAACCAAAGATACGAAAAACGTAAAAGTTTATTTTGAGAAGGGGATGTTCGGCGGTTGGCCTGCAAATTTTGGAATATGGAACTGGGGGAATGAGATCCTTGTAGGATTTGCAAAAGGTTACTATAAGGATCTTGGCCCTGAACGACACAATATTGATCGTCAGAAGCCTGAACTTCATCTGCTTGCCCGGTCACTTGACGGAGGTGAGACCTGGAAGATTGAAGATCCGGGAAAAACAGGAAAGGGAGCTTTGGTTGTTCCGAATCAAGGTTGTTATCACGGTATTGAACGTACAGATGTCAAACCTGAGAAAGTAGTCAACTGTAAAGGGATAAATTTTCAAAATCCCAATCTGGCTTTTACCCTGCGCAGGACCAGTGATGATGGCGGTGAATCCCGTTTCTGGTACTCATACAATAGGGGACATACGTGGAAAAGGCCCAGTAAACTTCCTAATTTTAATACATTAGGAATTGCAGCAAGAACTGATTACATCGTGGATGGCAAAAAAGAATGTACACTTTTTATCACAGCAGCTAAATCGGACGGAAAAGAGGGACATGTCATGTGCGTAAAAACAACTGACGGTGGTAAAAACTGGCAGTTCGTCTCGTGGGTAGGTCCGGAGCCAAAAGAAGGTTATGCTATTATGCCGGCTTCAGTCCGTTTATCACAAGATGATGTTCTTGTTGCCATCAGGCGTAATACACACATTTCGGCTTATCTGTCAGCGGATAATTGTAAAACATGGAACCGCTTAATTAATCCGGTAGAGGATACTGGCGAAGGGAATCCCCCCGCGATGATAAAGCTCAAAGATGGTAGGATATGTCTTGTTTATGGGAGCCGCAAAAAACCATTTAGTATATGTGCCAAACTCAGCAACGATAAAGGTCAATCATGGAGCAATGCATACATTCTTAGAGGTGACGGCTCGGGCCGCGATATTGGATACCCCAGAATAGTGCAACGCCCGGACGGTAAAGTTGTGGTGGTCTATTACTTTCAGGACGAAAAAACCGGACCAGAACGATATATAGGCTGTACGATCTGGTCTCCGCCATCGCATATCTGACACCTATTGAAGAAGTTTCCGTTGAAAATATTTTGGAGAAGTTTGCTGATTTAGTGGCAAAAATATTATAAAATGTCGCATTAAATTGATAAATTTGGCTTAGGTTTTGAACCATCGCTAGACACCATTTTATTATACCTTGAACTTTCTATATAATTTTTTCCGCAGGACCTATTAATAATTTTTATCCTAAATCAAATAAAAATCATGGCCAAGCTAACACAGGAGATGAAGGAAATGATTGCCGTACAGCAATGTTTTATCGCAACAGTCAGTAAAGAAGGGGTACCTAATAATGCCCCCAAACGTTCAACCAGGATTTATGATGCTGAAACCCTGGTTTTTAACGAAGGGACAGGCGGAGCTACCTACAAAAACATACTCGATGGTTCAAGAGTCGCAGTCGCTGTTGTGAACAGAGAAGTTCTCGATGGTTACCGCTTTATGGGAACTCCTGAAGTCCTGACGAATGGAGATATTTACGAGCAGGCAGCGCAGGTATCGATGAATGCCGGGATGCCTAGACCTAAAGCAGTTATCCTGATTCATATCGATGAAATCCACACTTTAAAACCAGGACCCGGAGCAGGTAAGAGAATTGCATAATCTGAGGCATTCAATTAAATATTTCACGAAAAGAACGCAGTGAACGCAAAGAATCAAAAGAATAAATTTTATTTCTTTGCTTTACATTGGCATGATCCGATTCATTTCATTGAATTACGGACTCTAGTGTGGATCAGATGAAATCGCCGTGATTAAATAATCATCAATCGAAATGAATCCGCCAGTTGGCGGATGGGGATTCCATTTGGCCACTTAAAAACAAATTATATTCAAATGAAAAAGGTGTGGACAGCTTTTAAAAAACATCTCTTAGAAATGGGCTTCAAAGATTGAATGATCATTGAATAACTGCCACCATGGTTAGATTACTTCGTTCCCGATACCTGAATACTTTCAGGGGAGGCTGCAACCAATACAATTGACTGCCACAATGGGGTGATTGCTTCGTCGCTCTTTATGTCAATCATTTACATAAAAACTTCTTAGATGAGCGCCTCGCAATGACGCACTCATTGATTAACAGAG
>CAIOOC010000570.1 GCA_903859795.1 uncultured Bacteroidia bacterium | reverse complement strand
GAAATCCGGCAGCAAGAGATTTAACAAGACCGGGAGAAGGAATTTATAATTCAGAAAATGGCAAGGTGGAAGGAAACAGAAGGTTTCAGGCCTTCTTTATGGAAACTGCGGATTTGATTAAAACAATAGAATCGGTTGTCGCATTTGCCAATACCAATGGCAATGCTTACAAAAATTTTAAGCAAATTATTTTCAGGGGTTCTGAAAAAGCAAGATTGCAAAGACCCGAAGGACATCCTTTGGAAAATATAAAAGCAAGTTCAAATCCAAAATCACTTCGTCTTTGGCTTGGAGAACCAGTTGCAATAGCCGAAGATGTAACAGCCATAATGCGCAAACAAGGTGGTTCAAATCTTTTAGTTGCTGGTTATGATGAAAGCATTGGATTAAGAGTAATGTGTAGTTCAATTATTTCCATTGCAGCACAACAACAACTTAAATCTTGCAAGTTCTATTCATTCAATTTTTACAATATAGATTCTGAATTTGTAAATATTCCTGACGAATTATTCAAAAGCATTGAGCAAGATTGTGTTGCCGTAAATAGCAGGCAAGTGAAAGAAATCTTGCAATCCATTAAAGAAGAAATAGAAAACCGACTTTCGGGAAGTTCAGCGAACAAACCAAATATTTATCTCGCATTTTTTTCACTTCAAAGAGGTAGAGTTTTTAGGAAAGACGGTTATTCAATGAGTGATGAAGGGAATCTACTTGCTCATATTCTAAAGGAGGGGCCGGATGTTGGGGTCTATTCATTGGTTCAGGTTGATGCTATGGACAACTTTACAAAGAATTTAGATGATAATTTACTTAAGGAATTTTCACAAAGAATCGCTTCGCAAATGAATCCCGACAACTCAGTGAAATTAATCGGAAATCAAAAAGCAGCGAAATTGGGAAGCAATAGAGCATGGTATTATGACGACAACGAAAACACCATGATAAAATTCAAACCATACGAATTACCTGCTTTTACTTGGGTTGCACAATTACAAAAACCACAATCGACACTTTCGTAATATGGAAACCAAAATAATTTTTACACATAAAGATAATCAAGGCAATTTAAGGGGACAATCTGAAAAAGCATTTATTGAAAAAGATAAATTGCGATTGAAAGAAAAAAAGGAAACTTCAATGCCAGTTTACATCGGCGAACCTGATGTTCAAATAGACGATGTTCACATTAATCTTTCTAAAAATAGTGCTTCAAATATTCTAATAGCTTGTGAATCCGATAATTTAGGAGTTAGAATTATGAGTAGTTCCATTATTTCAATCATTGGACAATTACCTGACTCAAAGATTTATTCATTTAATTTCCTATCCTCAAATACTGAACTTACAAACTATGTTAATGAATTTAATTCAATTGCGAATGACAACATTATTGAAGTCAATGTAAGAGAAGTCCAAGCTCTTTTACAATCTATAAAAGAGGAGATTGAAAATAGAATTCTAAATGGAAAAACTAATAACCAAAACATTTTTGTTTCCATTATTTCATTTCAAACTGCTTATAGTTTCCGAAAACAGGATTATTTTGAAAATTCCGGTGAAGGAAAATTGTTGGAGTATATTCTAAAGGAAGGCTCATTCGTTGGGGTGTTTTGTTTGTTAATGGTAGATTCAATTCAAAGTTTTACAAAAAACTTAAGTAATAGTTTGCTTGATGAATTTTCTTTTAGAATTGTCGGACAAATAGATTCTCAAAGCTCTGCTTCCATTCTCTTTGGTCCGAATTATTTAGGGAGCAGGGATGCTAATGAGCTTGGAGAAAATAGGGCTCTATTCTTTGATTGTAAAAAGAATAAACTAATAAAGTTCATTCCATATGAACTACCCAATTTAAGTTGGGTTGGACAATTATTCAGAAATAATACACCACTTTCATAAACTAAAAATCAAATAATCATGTCAGATGTTCACGGAAATCCAGATGAGATGCGACAATTCGCTTATCATCTAAACAAATTAGCAATGGACTTTAGAGGGTTAAGAGATTCAACCAGAGCAAAAATGAATCATTTAAATCAATCGTGGAGAGATAATGAAAACACACAATTTGTTCAACAATTTGAGCAAGATGTTAAGCCTTTAGAAAAGTTAATTGACACTGCCGCGGAGCCAAGAATATGCCCGGACTGGTGGAACACCACCTGCACGTTGGAATCGATGGGGAGCATTTTGCCGTAGGGGTGCGGGTGGAAGT
>CAIOOC010000569.1 GCA_903859795.1 uncultured Bacteroidia bacterium | reverse complement strand
CTATTCGGGGAAAGATGTTTCCAACTGTACATCAGGAACTTTCGAAAATAAACTGGGGGGCAGGATTTGCGTGGCTGGATATTACCCCTGGACTTTTATGGAGAACCGCTCCAAAAGTTCACAGATGAAATCGGTTTTCAGATGGTTATCAAAAGAGACACTTCCGGGATATATTGCTTCATTTCATAAGATTAATCTCTGGATCCGTGAACCCCAAAACGGGAAGATAACCCTTGCTTTTACCAACTCGACATTTGATACGGCAAAAAATGTAACCCTGATGTTGCGTACAGAACGCAAGATGATAAAGCTATATGATATGGCTTGCAAAGAGACTATAATTCAATCTTTGGGAACAGCCGGGCCTTATCAGAAATTTGTTATTCCTGAGGTTGGGGCATGGGAGATAAGATTGGCAATCTGCAATTAAACCTTTTGACCCCCTCATAAGTACCAGAAATTTAAACAGATAAAGAAAATCACTCTTAAAAGCAGGTATATCCAGACAATGATTATTTTCCCTAATTTTATCATTGCGGACTTGAAATCTAAATTTATAAAAAATGGAAGACTCTGATATATTTGTTGCCGGGAATCAAGGATTACCAGCAATTAAAAATTCCTTTCTAACCAGGTTGATAACTCTTGCAATACTGGTTCACCTGTCAATATCTCTTCAGGGTCAATCAGTTAAAGGCACCTGGTATGGCAAATTCGGAGAACCGTACACTCGTAGGATTATTTTGCATGTCGATTCCACTCAGACTGGCTATCAGATGAAAACAGATTTTCCTGATAGCGGTGAGCTTGGAATGGCAATCCCTAAATGTGCGGTTGAATACCCCTATCTTAGCTTTGAACCTTTTCCTCCTTATCACTTCGAGGGGGTTATTGACCAGGAATGTAAAAAGATCACCGGTTGGTTTAAAGATCGGGGTACCAGCGAAAAATTGACCTTTACCCGCGACTCTATCCTACCCGGTGAGAATAGCATAATCACAATTCAAACCAAATACAACAAGGAGGAGGTTTATATCACCATGCGGGATGGGGTAAAACTTTTTACCTCCGTTTATACTCCTAAAGACTCCACCCGGTCGTACCCCATGCTGATGATGCGCACTCCTTACGGTATTGAGCCGGGAGGAAAAGATCACTTCAACGAATACCTTTCATGGTATTACCGGTTTATCAAAGAAAATTATATCATCGTTTTGCAGGATGTAAGAGGTAAATATATGAGTGAAGGGGAGTTCGAGGATATCCGCCCGTTCAATGCAGAGAAGAAAAGCAACAAGGATATTGATGAAGCGAGCGACACGTTTGATGCAGTCGATTGGCTTGTTAAGAATGTAAGCCACAACAATGGCAAGTTGGGAGTTATGGGAATTTCTTATCCTGGATTTTATTCTACGATGTCCATTTTAAGCGATCACCCTGCTATCAAGGCAGTCTCACCCCAGGCACCGGTAACTGACTGGTTTACTGGTGATGATGTCCATCACAACGGAGCGTTCTTCCTTCTCGATAATTTTGCTTTTGATTACAGTAATGGGAGGGTATTTAAAAAACCGGGCCGTGAAGGATTTCCCTGGTTCGAATGGCCTGTAAATGATAATTACCAGTTCTTCCTCGACATGGGTCCTGTGAAGAATATAACTACCAAATATTTGGGCGACAGTATCCAGATGTGGAGCGCTGACATAAAACATCCAAATTATGACAACTTCTGGAAGAAGCGTGACCCGCAGCAATACCTGAAAAATATACAACCGGCGGTGATGACCGTGGGCGGATGGTTTGATGCGGAAGATTTATATGGTACGCTGCATACCTACCAAGCCTTAGAAAAACAAAACCCCCAGTCTCATCCCAACTTCCTGGTGATGGGACCCTGGTCACACGGACAATGGGCATTTGGGCCAGCCGAAAATCTCGGAAACATTTACTGGGGACAAAATACCACCAAAACTTACCACGAACTTGAAGTGAAGTTCTTCGATTATTATCTCAGGGATAAAGGGAAGGGCGAAATCCCTGAAGCTACTATTTTTGTAACAGGAGCCAACGAATGGCGCACGTTCAATGCCTGGCCTCCGGCAGGTGTTATTGACCAAAAAATTTATCTTCAACCTGAAGGGAAGCTTTCATTTTCACAACCTGCCGATTCAGGGAATTTTGATGAGTATATTTCTGATCCAATGAAGCCGGTCCCTTATTCGGAAAAAATCAATACCCAACGCACAACCGCATATATGACAGACGATCAGCGCTTTGCATCCCGGAGACCCGATGTAATGACGTACCAGACAGACACTCTAAAGCAAGATATCACCCTGACTGGCCCGCTGATGGCCGATCTTTTTGTATCGACTACAGGAACTGATGCCGACTATATTGTCAAGTTAATTGATGTTTTTCCCCAGGATATGAAGGGACCTGAAGACAAAGAATTAGACGTAAAGCTCGGTGGATACCAAATGCTTGTCAGGGCAGAAGTATTCCGTGGAAAGTACCGAAATAGTTTTGAGAAGCCTGAACCATTTATTCCCGGATTAGTTGCCGAAGTAAAATACGAACTGCCCGATATGGCTCATTGTTTCAAAAAGGGACACTGCATCATGATCCAGGTTCAGAACTCCTGGTTCCCATTGGTTGACCGGAACCCGCAGAAGTTTGTGGATATTTATCATTGCAGTGAGGGCGATTTCCAGAAGGCAACTCAGCGCATTTACCACGACAAGCAACATGCATCTTGTTTGCAGGTTAAGATTCTGGAATAACGTCGTTTAACTCTTATTAGAATATTATAAAACCAATGCGGTAATTCTTTAGGAGGAATTATAAATTAGTGGATTTCAGTGCAATCTGTGGTGCTATTATTTTTGATGCAACCTGTTTACCACAGATAGCACCGATTACCACAGATTTTTTGAGCTTTATTTATACTTTTTTGCCTTATAAGAAACCTTTTCCGACAGTCGCACCCTTTCTATGACTAATTTCCAAAATAGGTTTTTAATAACAAAATCAGTTTCTCTTTACTGATGGGTTTGGAAATATAATCGGAACACCCCGCTTCTATCGCCTTTTCCCTGTCACCCGAAAGTCCAAAAGCTGTTTGTGCAATAATAGTCACATCACTGTTAAAACGGCGAATTTGACGAGTGGCATCATAACCGTCCATTACCGGCATTTGAATATCCATCAGCACCAGATCAATATCGGGATGGTTGAGGCACGCCTCAACCGCTTCCTTACCAGTTCGTACTTTTAAGATCTCTTTACTAAACGTTCTGACCATAATATCAATAAGCAAAGATGATTCTTCATCGTCTTCCGCAATTAAAATTTTGAGGGTTTTAGCCAGGCCTGATTCAGGCTCTGATGAACCCACATTTTTCTTATTCGTTCTTTCTCTGTGTTCAACATTATCAGGGAGTGTGAAATAAAATATTGAGCCTTCTCCCTCTATGCTCTCAACCCATATCTTGCCACCTAATATTTCGACATAGGCTTTTGAAATTGCCAATCCCAGTCCCGCTCCCTGAAAAGCCCTTTGATCACCAATATCGGCCTGGATAAAACGTTCAAAAATAGCCTTCTGCCTCGCTTTGGGAATACCAATACCGGTGTCTTTGACAAAAAATTGCAATTCCATAGATGTTGCAGAGACAATGCATGCGTTGTCTCTAGATGTTATTAGGTCATACCCAAATTCAATTGAACCGTTGTCAGTGAATTTAATGGCATTTTTGAT
This sequence comes from uncultured Bacteroidia bacterium, assembly GCA_903859795.1. Lineage (GTDB taxonomy): Bacteria > Bacteroidota > Bacteroidia > Bacteroidales > Prolixibacteraceae > JAAFHB01. Next base: position 8,079 of record CAIOOC010000569.1, on the reverse strand, counting down.
CAGATTGGTAAGAATCGCAAAGAGCTTTTCGCGATCAGATTGAATGTTTGATTCCTTTGATGGTAATGTGTTTCTATATAGTAGCTTTAATCCTTTTCTTTCTGCCTCGGGTTTGAAAAATGTGAACAGGTATTCAATTTGCTCATTTACATTGGTCTCACCAATACTGGCTACCATCAATCCTGCTTCTATTTTCGAAATATCTACAATATCGTTGATGATATTTAGCATACGCGTGCCGCTTTTTTCGATTATGCCGATATACTCCAGCATATCCCCGCCAGTAAGTCCGGGTTCTTTCAACAGTCCGGCAAACCCAAGGATGCCATTCATCGGCGTTCGTATTTCGTGACTCATATTAGCCAGAAAAGCAGATTTCAGCCGGTCACTCTCTTCCGCGCGTTCCCTGGCAAGGATTAATTCTTTTTCCTTTTGTTTACGGGATGTAATATCATTAAAAAATCCCTGACTGATCTCTTTACCCCTAATTTCTATATTTGTTCCTGATAGTTCAACATATTTTTCTTTTCCTGATTTGGTTATTATTTGAAATTCTACCGATCTGACACCGCCAAGTTGCTGATGTTTGTAATAATCAGAAGCAATATCATCACTTTTTGCCTGTTGTAGTATGATGGTAAACGACTGTCCAATTAATTCTTCCCTGGTATATTCAGTCAATATTTGAGATGCCGGATTGCATTCTAAAATTATCCCGGTTTTAGCTTCTGTCCAAATAATGGCATCCAAACTATTTTCAAAAATCAGCCTGAACTGCGCTTCCCTCTCTTCAGCATGTTCTTTGGCAATTATCAAATCCTGTTCTTCCAGCCTATCCTTTGTAATATCCCAGTTGGTGCCTACTAAACTTAGCGGATTCCCCGATTTGTCGCGCTGAACACTTGCAAGGGCTCTGATGTTGTGAACAGAACCATCGGGCCATATCACCCGGAACTCGGTATCAAATTCTTTTTCAACACGTAAGACCATTTGAATTTCAGCTTCCACCCTGACCACATCATCAGGATGAAGCCCTGACTTCCAGGCGTTATATTCACCTCCAAAATGATTTTTTTCGATCCCATAGAGCTTAAACATCTGATCGTCCCAATCCAGGAAATTATTGACTACATCATATTCCCATACCCCAACACCGCCGGTACGAACGGCCAGGGATAACCGGGTCGATAATCGTTTCATCTCATCCTCAGAGTGCTTACGACGGGTAATGTCGCTCACACTTCCGATCATTGCTACTGCCTGTCCCTTTCCATCCCGGATTACCCGGAACTGATCGTGAAGCCACCGGTATTTCCCATCCACTTTATTTTTCATCCGGTAATCGACCTGGTTTTCACTATTGAATGGTTTGGATATTGACGTGGCAAGGACACGTTTTACTTCAGGGATATCGTCAGGATGCATAATATCTAAAACGGTGTCAATCTGAAAGCTGTTAAATTCTTCAGCAGAATATCCCATAATGCTCTCGAAAACGGGGCTGAGATATTCATAGCTATTCGTTTGTAGATTGCGTTTATACGAAGCGTCAAGCGAATTTTCCAGCACCTGGCGGAAACGTGCTTCACTTTTGTGTACTTCTTCTTCCACCTGCATTCGCCCGGTGATATCACTAATTATTCCATTTACTGAAATGATATTGCCATTTTGATCTGTCTCCCATGCGATATGATCTTCAATCCAGTATATGGTTTTATCTTTTCTGATAATCCTGTAGCATAGAACAATAGTTTCCAGTTTCTTTTGAGCTTCCTCAGCTTCCAGAAGTACCCTTTCCCTGTCATCCGGATGAATAGAGTTTACCCACAACAATGGAACGGTCAGCCACTCTTCAACGGTATAACCATAGATCTCCTCTACGGCTTTGTTTACATAGGTTGCCTTTGTCGTATCCGGGTCTGCCCGATAGATCAATTCGTGAAGGTTTTCAGATAAATTTCTATACTTTTCCTCACTGGTCCGAATTGCCTGTTCAGCAAACCTACGTTCCGTGATATCGGTATTAAACCCATACCAGGTTATGCTGCCGTCATCCAGCTTCTCGGGTGTCGATCTGGCAAATACCCATCTGATTGGGTTCCCGGGTTTTTGCACTCTATATTCACAGGAAAAATCGGTCAAATGAATTGCAGAGTTTTCAATCTCACGTATCACTCCATCTAAGTCTTCCGGCAGAATCACCCTGCCAATCGGAGTAAAGTCTTCCAGTACATCTTCGGGTGAGCATCCGTAAATATCCCGGATACCTTCCGAGGCAACAGGAATATAGTATGTTCCGTCAGAACGTTTGGTAAACTGATAAATCAATCCCGGAGTATTAGCCGAAAGTTTTCTAAACTGGATATCTTTCTCCCTGATCTTCTCTACCGCTTTCTTTCGATCTGTTATATCGATCGAAAATCCGCCGATATAAGCTATTCTTCCATTGGCGTCCTCAATAGGGAATTTAGTCGTTGAGAAAATCCTGCCATTCAATTCTTCCTCGTGCTCAATTACAGCACCTTCCCTCAATACCTTCATGTCGTCGGCAATGGCATTTTTCGCAAATTCAGGCGGAACATGTTCATATGAATCCCTGCCAATAAGTTCGCTGACAGGCTGGCCAAGCAAATCGGCCAGACTCTTACTAATCTTTAAAAGACTGAGTTCCTGATCTTTTAAGTAAATCAAACCCGGGATATGAGACATAAATTGATTGAACAATCCCTCACTCTTGCTCAGTTTTTCATCCGCTATTTTACGCTCGGTGATGTCCTGTACTGTACCGTAAAGTCCTTTGAAATGCCTGGAGGAATCATATTTAACGCCACCAAATGCAATCAAACTTCGAATAATGTCATCAGGCCTGATAAGGTCAAGTTCAACCTGGTACGATTCGCCGGTTTTCAGTGTATTCTCAATTGCGCTGTTCAGGATTTGCCAGCTGTCGGGTGTAAAAATAGTTGAATGCTCAGCAAAGGAAAGCGCTGGAAGTTTTGGATCTCGTCCAACGATTTGATAAAGTTCCTCATTCCAGCTAATAATTTCATTCTCAGTATCCCAATCCCATACTCCAATATGCGCAAGTTTATGCACCTCTTTTAGCCTCTCCTGGCTTTCCTGTAGAAACTCTTCTGTATGCTTGCGTTCTGAAATGTCAACTGACATTTGGTTAACACTTACAACATTACCTTCAATAATTATTGGTGAAAGATCTGTTTCATACCAGGTTTCGGTTTTACTATCCGGACCTGTCCCTTTCAATTCATAATGCTCCACAGTGCCTTCCGAGAAGACACGTTTCATTTTATTTTTTACGAATTCGTGGTATTCAGGAGATATATAGTTGTAGATACTATCACCGAGAACATCTTCCATTTTAAGACCCGCAATAACCTTATTCATGTATTGAAACAAGCCCTTTTCGTCGACTATTGATATGATATAGGGGGAATTTTCAACAAGAGACTGCCATTTTGATAAAGAATATTTCAGTTCCAATTCCGCTTCCCTGCGACCAGTGATATCCTGGTGGAAGGCCATAATAAACTTCTGTCCGTTAATCTCAATCAGACTAGCAGAATCGCTGAAGGTTAAAATGCGTCCATCCTTGTGGTAATGTTCTACCTCAAACCGGACAACCTCCCCGGTCATTACCCGTTGCATTACATCAGCACGTGCTTCGAAAGCCTTTTCATGGAGTACATCCAGATCACGGATGTCAATATTCAACAGTTCCTGTTTAGTGTATCCATGCATATTGGCAAAGGCCTGATTGACCTCGGCGATCTGTCCGTCCAGAGTCAGCAATAGGAGTCCTTCGTTTGCGTCGTCGAAGAGTTTCTGATAGAGGAGCTGGCTTTCTTTTATTACGTCTGTGATTTGAGCGGTTGAAAGGTCAGTTTGATTCTGCTTAAGCGCAGCTCTATCCTTCTCGTGAAGACTATCCGCTCCCGGAATGTGTTCAGTATTCTCCATAACGCTGTATATTAGACCATTATATTTTTAGTCGATCCCGTTATATTTGAATGGAAAGGTAATTTAAATACAAATATAAGTTTTTAAAATTTGTTGTTCAGATGAGAAAATTCTTAAACTCGGATAAACTATTTATAGATCATTTTCCTGGTCATCCCGCCATCGATTGTAAGATTGGTGCCGTTTATAAAATCGTTGCCCTCACCTGTCAGATAAAGGCAGGCACTAACAATATCAACTGGCTTACCTACACGCCCTGAGAGATGCTGATTGTGATCAGCGTCATTGAGCTGGCTATAATCGCCGGTCTCAATCCATCCCGGACTGATGCAATTGACCTGGATATGATCGGGGGAAAAAGAGGTAGCCAGTGCATGAGTCAGCGCCACAATACCACCCTTTGAGGCGGCATAGGCTTCCGAATCGGGTTCTGACATGAAAGCTCTTGTTGATGCAATATTGACAATTGAGCCCCCGCCGTGAGTACGCATAATTTTAGCCGCTTCACGCGAACAGAGGAAAACACTGCGCAGATTGGTATTGATAATCTCGTCCCACTCCTCAACGGTGATTTCATAAGGGGATTTCCATTTCGAAATTCCGGCATTGTTAATCAGGATATCCACTTTACCGTAAAGTTCAACACATGACCTGATAAGTTCTTCGATCTCCAGCGGATGACTAATATCTGTTTGTATGAAGGTTGCAATTCCTCCTGCTGAAAGAATCAATTTCTCAGTCTCCAAACCCAGTGCAGGAACTTTCTCAGCCAACACAACTTTAGCGCCTTTGGATGCATAGGTTTCAGCAATGGAACTTCCAAGGCCTCTTCCGGCACCGGTTACAATAACAACCTTTCCGTTATAACTCATGGATTTCTCATTGTTAGACTTATAAAACTTAAGTAAAATCACATAATACAAAATCTTTAACAGGGACTTAAATTACTTTAAAATTAGTCATTTTGGATATAAATAGGTACCCACCGTATTATAAATTTGATATTCAGAAATTTAATCAACAAAATAGTGAGTTCGAATCTGAATAAGTGACATAATTGTATTAGAAATTAGGAAATTATCATACTTTCAAATGAAATTTTGAAGTTATATTTGCATAGGTAAGCCATTGGAACTTTCAAACTCTTTTCAATCATACTATTTTACTGAATATTTGGAGAATGCTGAAAACCAAAAATATAATTTATCATCCCGGATGGTTCGCACTTATAATGATCTTATCAGGAATGCATCTCAGAACGATAGGTTGTCAGATCTTTTTAGCGAATCCACCAACCTCGCCTATTTTGAAGACAGATTATCCCGCAGTAGAAGAGGATCATCGGGTCATGAATTATATTTACAATGCCCCGGAATCCTCAATCGATGTCAGGTATGACTATGAATGGGAGATTCTAAGGACTGCACTTGAAAAAACAAGGCCAAAATATGGAGATTTCAAGATGACTCGATCAAATGTTATGTCTGAGAAGCGACAAGCTTTTGAAATGATGCATCCCAAAGGGGAACTTTCAGTCATGTACCTGAGTACATGCCCGGAATTTGAGAAGGAGCTCATTGGGATACATATTCCTGTGGATAAGAACCTTGGGGGATATTGCATTTTTCTCATTCGTAAAGAAAAGAAAGATCAGTTTCAAAAAATCGCTACATTGGACGATTTACGTAAACTATCCTTTGGCCAGGGGTTAGACTGGATAGATGTTGCCATCTTGCAAGCAAGCGGGATTAAGGTTATTACAGGGTCATCTTATGATGGTCTGTTCGAAATGCTTATTCAGAAGAGGTTTGACATTCTGTTGCGCGCTGCTGTTGAAATCTGTGAGGAAGTGGATCAACGCAAGGCTTCAATGCCCGATCTTTATATTGAAGATTCGATCTGTCTGTATTATCCTATGCCTATGTATTTCTGGTTTTCAAAAACCGCAGAGGGGAAACGACTCGCAGAAAGAGCTGAGGAGGGGATGCGGATGATGATCGCAGATGGTACTTATGACAGGATATTTGACAAGTACCAACTTCCAAAGATAGAAAAGCTGCATCTCAAAAATCGCAGGATGTTCACTATTAAAAATCCAATGCTTGGCCCTGAAACCCCATTTAAAGATAAGCGACTTTGGTTTGATCCGAAAACCTATCATCCTGCAAAAAAACCTAATGGAGGCCAATGATGATTAAAATTAAAAAAAATTCACTTGTTACAGTTTTAGTTTCTGTCATGGTTCTGATAGTATCGATGTTTTTAATAACAATCGGTATTTTTTACTATAAAGTTTACCGGAATCACCTCTATAATGAGCTACATTCACTTAATACGGTATTAGCTGACCAAGCTTCAAAAGGGCTCGCTCTCCCATTATGGAATTTTGACAGGAAACAGATTTTGCAGGTGACTGAAAGTGTAATGCTTGACGAGTCAATCTTTGCAATAAACATAAGGCAGATTAACCCGGATAAAGATATTCTTTCCTTAACCCGTGATGACAATTGGAAGCCCGTAACTACTACGGTGAAACCCTACTCAGGCACCCTTTTCTCAGAAAGACATTCAATCAAGGTAAATGAAGAGACTATTGGTTGGGTAAAAGTATTTCTTACCCCCAGGTTCATTGAAGCACAACTCAGAAGAGTGCTAATAACCACTATTTTAATCTTCACAGCACTAGCAGTTCTGCTTATTTTAACACTCTATTTCTTACTCTGGAATATTGTACTCAAGCCCATTAAGTTACTGGAGCAATTTGCCCTTGTGGTTAGTCAAAGTAAGTCCTATGAATCGGTCAATCTCACCAAACCGTTTATCGGGGAATTGGAACTCCTGCGAATTTCGATCTCCAATATGATTATTTTACTCGAATCGCGGTACGAAGTGCTTCAGCAGGAGATCAAGCGAACAAAGGATAGTGAAAATCAGTTCCGGATCTTAATCAGATCGATTCCCGACCTTATTTGGTTAAAAGACCAGCATGGTGGTTACCTTGCCTGCAATCAATCATTTGAGAATTTTTTTGGCGCAATGGAAACCGATATTATCGGGAAAACCGATTATGATTTTGTTGACAAAGAACTAGCTGATTCGTTCAGGGACTATGATCAAAAAGTTATGGCAGGAGGGGTAACCAGCGTCAATGAAGAATTGGTAACCTTTGCTTCGGATAACCATCATGCGATACTCGAGACAATAAAAGTGCCAATGAAAGATGTTGAGGGAAATCTGGTTGGTGTATTGGGCATATCACGCGATGTCACAGAAAAGAAAAAGATTGAGAATGAACTTCAAAACCACAGAACCAATCTTGAAGCCCTTGTCAGTGAAAGAACCAACGAGTTGGCTTCTGCAAACGAAAAACTGACAATTGCCAATGCGGAGCTCTTTACTAAAAGAGAAAAGCTCCAGACTGCTATAGATGAACTTCATGCGATTCAGAAACAACTGATCCATTCTGAAAAAATGGCCTCTGTTGGTGTCCTTTCTGCCGGTATTGCCCACGAAATAAATAATCCCCTTAACTTTATTCAGGGTGGTCTTCTGGGCATTAAAGAATATTTTGAAACCAATCTACAGGGTCATACCGAAGAGGTTGAACTTTTTATAACTGCAATAAACATAGGGATACAACGTGCCTCTGCAATAGTCTCCAGCCTTGGCCATTACAGCCGAAAAGACGAGTTACCCCAAAATCAATGCGATATCCACGAGATTATTGACAATTGCCTGATAATGTTGCAAAGTAAAATCCGGGGAAAGATTGAAGTTTCCAAAAATTATACCGAGAAATACAGTAAAGTCTTTGGCAGTGAAGGGAAACTCCATCAGGCTTTTTTAAATATTATTTCCAATGCAGAGCAAGCTATTGAAAAAACAGGTAATATTGATATTGATTCCGATGTAATCAAAGATAAGCTGATATTGACAATATCTGATTCAGGCCATGGAATCAGCCAGGATAACCTTCAAAAAATCTTTGATCCTTTCTTTTCGACCAAAGATGCCGGAAAAGGGACTGGCCTTGGTTTGTCTATAACCTATAATATTATTCAGGAACATAATGGATCAATCAGTTATAAATCGAAGGAAAAT
>CAIOOC010000568.1 GCA_903859795.1 uncultured Bacteroidia bacterium | reverse complement strand
TCAAATAATAACTTTGACCTGTACTACAAGGTTATATGCGGTTTAGAATCCCGTCAAGGGATTCTAAACCTTTTCATGTTTATATTTTGGTACTTTAATCTTGGCCTATAATGTCTTCAAATTACACAAATCAAAGGATAAGTTTTGCGTCCACAAGAAGCAAACTAGAGTACCCCGATTTCCTGGAGGTGCAGATTAAATCCTTCAAAGAATTTTTCCAGCTGGGAACCTCCCCGGAAGATCGCAAGAATGAAGATCTTTACCAGGTTTTTCAGGAGAATTTCCCAATTTCCGATACCAGAAATAATTTTGTTCTCGAGTTTATCGACTATCAGGTCGATCCTCCACGCTATAGCATCGATGAGTGTATCGAACGGGGCTTAACCTATAGCGTCCCCCTTAAGGCAAAACTTAAGCTTTTTTGTACCGACCCTGAACACGAAGATTTTGATACCGTAGTTCAGGATGTGTACCTGGGAACAGTACCATACATGACCCCAACAGGTTCATTTGTAATTAACGGCGCCGAACGGGTCGTTGTTTCTCAGCTTCACCGGTCACCGGGTGTATTCTTTGGACAAAGCGTGCACGCCAACGGTACTAAATTGTATTCCGCAAGGGTTATCCCGTTCAAAGGTTCATGGATCGAATTTGCAACAGACATCAATAATGTGATGTTCGCCTATATCGATCGTAAAAAGAAATTGCCGGTAACCACGCTTCTTCGCGCAATTGGCTACGAAAGTGATAAAGATATCCTCGAAATTTTTGACCTGGCAGATGAAATCAAGGTTTCAAAAACGGCACTCAAAAAATATGTGGGGAGAAAACTTGCTGCACGCGTACTCAAAACATGGGTGGAAGATTTTGTCGATGAGGACACCGGTGAAGTAGTATCCATCGAACGTAACGAAGTAATCGTCGACCGCGAGGTGATCATTACAAACGAACATGTTGATGAAATACTGGATTCCGGAACCAAAACCATCCTTCTTCATAAGGAAGAGGCTGGCTCAGGTGATTTTGCAATTATCTATAACACTTTACAGAAAGATCCTTGTAACTCAGAAAAGGAAGCTGTACTTCATATTTACCGTCAACTCCGGAACTCAGAACCACCCGACGAGGCAACAGCACGCGATGTAATCGACAAACTGTTCTTCTCTGAGGTTCGTTATGACCTGGGAGAAGTCGGTCGTTTTCGTATCAATAGAAAATTAGGTCTGAACATCGATATGACGACAAGAGTACTTACAAAACTTGATATCATCGAGATTATTAAGTACCTTATTAAACTGATCAATTCAAAGACTGATGTTGATGATATCGATCACTTGTCGAACCGTCGTGTTCGTACTGTCGGAGAACAGATGTTCACACAGTTTGGCGTTGGTCTGGCCCGTATGGCCCGTACAATCCGCGAACGTATGAATGTTCGTGATAACGAGGTTTTTACCCCGATCGACCTGATCAACTCTAAAACACTTGTATCTGTAATTAACTCCTTCTTCGGAACCAACGCTCTTTCACAGTTCATGGATCAGACAAATCCACTGGCTGAGATGACCCACAAAAGACGTATGTCTGCTCTGGGGCCGGGCGGTCTTTCACGTGAACGTGCAGGATTCGAGGTGCGTGACGTCCATTATACACACTATGGTCGTCTGTGCCCAATTGAAACACCGGAAGGACCAAATATCGGATTGATATCTTCGCTTTGTGTATTTGCCAAAATCAACGATCTCGGGTTTATCTCGACCCCTTATCGCAGTGCATCAAATGGTAAAGTGAATCTGAACAATGATGATGTGGCCTATTTCACCGCTGAGGAGGAAGAAGGTAAAATTATCGCCCAGGCAAACGCTATCATTGATGCAGAAGGTAATTTTCTGAATTCTAAGGTTAAAGCCCGTCTTGATGCCGATTATCCTTTGGCAAACAAGGAGGATGCAAACCTGATGGATGTCGGTCCAAACCAGATCGCCTCAATTGCGGCTTCTCTGATTACCTTCCTCGAACATGATGATGCGAACCGTGCCCTGATGGGATCTAACATGATGCGCCAGGCAGTACCATTATTAAGGCCGGAAGCACCTATCGTAGGTACCGGGCTTGAAGCGAGTATTGCCCGCGATGCACGTATAAATATCTCCGCTGAAGGTCCGGGAATCGTTGAATTTGTTGACGCTTCAAAGATCGTTATACGTTACGATATGACCGAAGAAGAACGGTATGTCAGTTTCGATCCGGATTTTAAGAGTTATAATCTTTCAAAATATAAGAAAACCAACCAGGGAACATGTATCGACCTCAAACCACTTGTACGCAAAGGACAACGCGTTAAAGCAGGCGATATCTTAACTGAGGGTTATGCAACGGCAAACGGCGAACTCGCTTTGGGACGTAACCTTAAAGTGGCATTTATGCCATGGCAGGGTTATAACTACGAGGATGCAATCGTTATCTCCGAGCGTATTGTACGCGATGATATATTTACCTCAATTCATATCGACGAATATTCGCTCGAAGTTAGGGATACCAAACGGGGAGCTGAAGAGTTTACCTCTGATATTCCAAATGTTAGCGAAGAAGCAACACGTAATCTTGACGAAAACGGGCTGATCAGAATTGGAGCAATCGTTAAACCTGGTGATATCCTGATTGGAAAGATTACACCTAAAGGAGAATCTGACCCTTCACCCGAAGAAAAACTTTTGCGGGCTATTTTTGGGGATAAAGCAGGTGATGTGAAAGATGCATCCTTAAAAGCATCACCATCACTGAATGGTGTGGTTATTGACAAAAAACTTTTCTCACGTGTGGTGAAAGAAAAGAAAGGTAAAATGGCTACTAAACCATTGCTTGAAGCGATTGATGCAGAATTGGAATCAGAAACCAGCAGACTTCGCGAAATCCTTATCGATAAGCTCTTTAACCTTGTAAATGGGAAGACATCACAGGGTGTGAAGGATTATTTCAATGCTGATCTGATTACAAAAGGGAATAAATTTACACTTAAGCAATTACAGGGTATCGACTTCCTGAATGTGAATCCAAACAAATGGACTACAGACAAGGATAAAAACGATATGATTGCAGCTCTGGTGAATAATTTCATCATGAAATACAAGGAAGCAGAAGCTGTAGCGCGTCGTAAACGGTACAATGTAACGATTGGAGATGAGCTTCCTGCAGGAATTCTGCAGCTGGCTAAAGTATATATCGCCAAGAAACGTAAACTTCAGATCGGTGATAAAATGGCGGGTCGCCATGGTAACAAAGGTATCGTATCACGGATTGTGCGTGACGAAGATCTCCCTTTCCTTGCTGATGGAACCCCTGTTGATATCGTTCTTAACCCACTGGGTGTACCTTCACGTATGAACCTTGGACAGATCTACGAAACTGTACTTGGTTGGGCAGGTAAGGAACTTGGTCTGACTTTTGCAACTCCGATCTTTGACGGAGCAACTTTAACACAGATTTCTGAATATACCGATAAAGCCGGAATTCCACGTTTCGGTAAAACAAATCTTTATGACGGCGAAACCGGTGAACCATTTGATCAGCCCGCCACAGTTGGGGTGATCTATATGCTGAAACTGGGCCACATGGTTGAAGATAAGATGCATGCACGTTCTATCGGTCCTTACTCCCTGATTACACAGCAACCTCTGGGCGGTAAAGCACAGTTTGGAGGCCAGCGTTTTGGTGAAATGGAGGTTTGGGCACTCGAAGCGTTTGGTGCGGCAAATATTCTTCAGGAGATCCTCACTGTTAAATCGGATGATGTTATAGGTCGTGCTAAAGCGTATGAAGCAATCGTTAAAGGCGATCCTCTTCCACACCCCGGAATCCCCGAATCTCTTAACGTGCTTCTGCACGAATTAAGAGGTCTTGGATTAAGTGTAAACCTGGAATAGAAAGTTCAAATTGAACCGGTTGCAGCAACTGCAGACGGTTCAATTTGTTCGTTGAGATTAAAATCAGTTATATTCTACATTTTTTTTTCAAAAAATTATGGCATTCAGACGAGATAATAAGGTTAAGAG
>CAIOOC010000567.1 GCA_903859795.1 uncultured Bacteroidia bacterium | reverse complement strand
TGCATAAATTAAAGGCAATGACGTAGAAAACCTCCAGCTACCATTTTCAAGATAGACAAATTCACGGTTTCGTAAATCATAATAGGATTCAATATCGGGAAGATAATAATAATTTACGGGATTGTCAGTGTCATAATTCTGAGCCCAGGTTGGCGGCGCTGTATACCCTCCATCCGGGTATGAACTAACCATAAACGGAGTTGCACAACCATATAACAAAACAATCAATATGGTAGCTAAAACTGGAATGATTTTGATTCCATTAAAGTGTAATCCCTGGATTGCCCTTTTGGCCTGAGTTATTCTAGTTTTCATTTTAATTATGTTTTTAATTAGGAATGTATTATCAAAAGTTGTGCCGGAAATGTTAAATTCGGAATAAGGTTTAACGGAAAAACCCGGCCTTTTGTTTTAATAATGATGCGAACAAAGTAAAGTTACAATTCCTGGTGAGGATCCGGAATTCCATAGTAGCTTTTTCAATACCATGAAATGCGTGGCGCAAGTCATTGGTAAGTGCTAATTTTATGAAATCTCAGGTACATTAGAAATATTATGTCTTCACACTAGCATAGTGATTTTTCAAAGGTTAAGTAGCAAAAGGGCATTCCGCAAATTGAATGCCCTTTATCATTACACAACTTAATTTTGCATGTCCGATTAGATTCCATAATCACAAAGTGGCATAGTATACACTTCCACGAGTAACGATAATTTTGCTTGTAAATACTGAATAAGGCATAAAGAAGAACCCTTTATTACCCCAGGACGAACTCCACGAATTCTGGCATAAGAATGCTTTACGGTTATCGTCATATCCCACAATCGGAACTGCGTGACCCCCCAGCAATACAGCCCCGGCTACCAACTCTCCCTTATTTGTCAGTGGATTGTAAGTATATTTTATTGTATTGAGCCTTTCAAAATATGGGTAGGTTACTGGAATAGCGTTAGGGTCATCATAAACATTAAATCCCATCATAACAGGCACATCATTTCTGAGTATATTTTTGACTGCCTCTATGTCGTCTGAAGGAATCATTGCATAACTAAATTTCGATTGCCCGATTCTGTATTTTAGCCCTTCAGTCATAGCAGATTTTGTCGGGGCGGTCGTGTAAGCTATTGATGTATTACTGCCAGGATAAGGGTAGGAACTTTCAAAGCAATCACCATACTTTTGAAGTGCCTTGGGGATATCAACCATAGGAGCGCCAACATCGACTGTAATATCGCTTTTTTCGATCAGAACACGCTCGCAATAGTAAATAAAGGCCGGACTTAAAACCTTTGTCCATGACTTATTATTTTTGTAATAATACAGAATTTCATCTATCTCCACTCCGCAAAATGCAGTGCATGAACCAATTTGTCCCTGGTCTCTGACTGCCGGAGTAGCCAGAGTATATACAGGCACTCTGGCAGTCGCTGACTTCAGGGTGAGTCCCGCTTCAAAAGTTTCTTTTGAATAAAGCGGAATATCCAAATACTGTTCAGCAGTCATGGGTAGAACTCCATAAACATGAGTTTTAAGCGTGGATCCATCTGATTGCGGTAAATTCCCGTTGTTCAGATCGATGGTATTTGTACATCCGTAAAGCATCAGAGATACAAACGTAAATGCCTTTAAGAAGAATAAGATTGATGTTTTCATGCCAGGTTATTTAAGGATTAATATTAAACCGGTACTAAAAAATGGTCTAATACTTCAAAGTACTTAATAAAATTTTTAATAATTTATGTATAAAAAGCATGTTTGAAGAAATTTTATTTTCTATATGTAAATAATGCATGAATCGATTATGATTACTTTACGCTATTCGGGTTGTTATACAAATCTGTTTTATTGAGAGTTTCACGATGGGAAACGCGATAGATTCGCTCTTGCAGCGGATACACCCCCTTTTTATTCACTCATTAATTTTTTAACCATGCAAGAGCAAGAAATGTTGACCAACACCCAAAGCGGTGAAAGATTCGGACGCCCAGGCGAATCAGTAGTATTAACCATTCAGCAGATCAAAGAGAAAGCAGACAGAGATCTTAATGAGAGATACGGCGAAGACATAGAGAGGTTCTTTAAAAATAGTGAACTAAGCTTATGTATCCGCTATCTTTCTCAGGCTTTTCATGATTGGCTCACAACAGAAAGGGCGCAAGATGATAACGAAAGGGAAATCGCATCTATTGCCATTTGTGACGTGCAATCCCTTCTTAACTATTTTGCTGAATCTCAAATGTTCGTTGGGGATAATCTAGACTTCTGTATTAAGGAATTAATTTTAGAAGCCAATGAAGTTTAAGAATCATGGTGTTTAAAAGACCTTAGGAACAAATCAACACTAAAAATCTAACCTCTTAAAACATAGAATTATGATAACCAATATTATGCATACTGACAAGTATTTTGAAGATCAGGCATGGTCAAGAATTAAAAAACAAGTATAATAGAACATTTTCCTAACGCTGACGAGTGCTATGACGATGAATTAGATAATCTCCTTTGCGTTCCAGTTGACAAAAGAACCAAAGAAGATAACATGAGGATAGATTGGATATTCGAACACATCAGAAGTGAAGTAAGACGCCTGGAGTTATTACGTTCAGAGTTAAGGCTTATGATAGGAGAGCTAAATCAGACGCTGGATGAGTATAACCACGCGCAGGATGAAAGCACGCTTTACATCGCAAAATGTCCATCGGCAAATTAACCTGGCTCAAAAGGAAGAATTGAAAGATATGGATTTGAGGAAGGTGAAGACTTTACGACAATTCTGTCAAAAAGTACCGGAGACAGACCTTCCATAGAAAGCCAGCTTTATATTAAAACCGTTTCAATGAAAGTTGGAGCGGTTTTTTTATACAACAATTTGCTCCCTTAAGGAGGGTGAACTCGATTACTATTCTTATTGTCGGGTCCTAAATAATCTATTGGATATAAAGGATAGTCAGAATCTGCCAGGTGTATTAATTTAACTTTGGATTCCATTATCAAAATACAATCATAAAACCGCGAATATCTCAAAACAAATAATGAGTGTTATTTGTATTAAGATTAAATAAGAATCAGATAAAAATGAATATTATCTGGTGCGTTCATGAAGTTTGAAGAATTTCAAACAAGAATTGTAGCTCGGAAATGCCACATTATCTGCCCAAATTTAATTAAACATTTCTGATTGTATTTGTGAAGGTCTACATGTCATTTTAAAGATCTGCATTAATGAATTTATCAAATTATTTTAATCTTTAGAATTATAGGAAAGAGAGGCAAAGTATGTTTAATAATCTGAATTTGTGGTTAGCAAGACCGCAAACAAACAGACTGCTATTAGAGAATCAATGGGTTCGTGTTTTGGAGTTGAATAAAAATCCAGGTCAGGTTTCGTTAGTGCCCCACCAGCCAAATGTTAATATATTCTATGTATACAAGGACTCCAAATGTAAATTGAGTTTTCCGGATGGATCTGATACCGTACTTAAGATTAAGGCACAACACACTGTACGCATTGAATTAAATTCAAAAAATCTTCAACATCTTGGCAAGATTCAAGCACCTAATCTGGTGATCGAAATGAATATTGAAGATCGCTATGTGCATTAATTTTTTAATTGAATAAAAATTTAATGGTTTGATATTTAATATGTTCTAAATATTTGAAAATGAAAACTAAAATATTTACTCCTTCATTATTGATAATATATTTGTTGATAATGATATCCTGCAGTAAAAGCAGTACAATGCCGGCAAATACTACCATTACCTTTAATGCAACATTGAATGGTGCCAGTGAAACCCCACCAAATGCATCAACGGGTACCGGCACAGCAATTTTCACTTACAACACGGCGACCAATGTCCTAAGTGGAAGTGTAACTTTTGCTGGTATAACAGCAACTGCAGCACATATTCATTATGGAGCCGTCGGAGTCGCAGGACCGGTAGTATTTCCATTGGGTTCAAGCCCCATTACTTCACCAATTAGTTTTACTTCTGTACCATTAACCACAACCCAAAGTACTGAATTATTGGCCAACCAATTTTATGTAAATGTACATAGCGCTGCATTTCCAAACGGAGAGATAAGAGGTCAATTATTACAGCCTAATCCTACTGGGAATGGTGGCGGTGGTGGCGGCGGTTATTGAAACTTTCTGCTATTAAAAATTTAAAAATTATCTGTTATGAAATTGCTAATCAATTTATTAAGTATTGTATTGGGAATAGGTTTAACTTCAGCAAATGTTCAGGGAACACCTAAGACGAAGGAGGTTGTAAATCATAAACGTCCGCGCGGTGTGGCAACTGTTTCTGAAACAACTGTTTCTAAACCAACTGATAAAGGGGCTTCTAAAAGTAGCAATACTGTTCCAAAAACAGCAAAAGCAAAACCTACACCTGGAGTACCAAATGGAAATAAATCTGCACAAGATGGTTGGGATGGGAAATAATGTTTTTGCGGCAAAGATGAAAATAGGTATGAATAAGAGGGTTCCCTTCGCTTAAATACTCCAACAGCATTCTAATTTATGCCAAGTCTCACAATACCAAAGCTCCTTTCACGTATTAACTTAGCTTCAAATTAAAAAGAGGAATTATGAAGCCATTCACAGAAAGAGCAAGTGAACTCATTACCGAGATGATATCTGCAATTTATCCTATCATTCAGCATGGAACAGTGGAGACAGAATGCAATAAGGATGCTGTAGAAATTACATTGCTTGATGACAACTCTACTATCTGGGTTGATTGGGAATTAAAATACCACTGTAAGTTTATTGATTTGCCAATTATTTACATGGCTGCCATCGCAGATATATTAATCATGACCTCAAGTAGTAGCTCTGAGATAATTCATGATGAAATTGTTTGACTACTGGAGAGTCACATTATCTCTCAATACAAAATTCTTCCTCAATTTTGTAACAATTTAAATTTTCTTGTGTCTAATAGATGTGTTAGTTTAAAATGAAGAGTTTTAGAAGTTTTAAAAGTTAACGACTGCCCAGATGTTTTTCAAGCGTTTGGGCAGTTTTTTTATTTACCTTGCAGCAATTTCTTCAGCAGATTTAATATTTGGATTACTGAGTATGTTCATAGGAAACTCGGGGATGCTGCTACGCCTGACTTAGTTTAATGAAAACCTTAATAAAAACAAAAAAGCACCTATTTACCGTTTTATGTGCGTAAATAGGTGCATAATTTTCATAATCAATTGATAATCAATATTTACCGTGGAGCTGCGGGGAGTCGAACCCCGGTCCAAACGAGGAAGCAATACGCTTTCTACATGCTTATCCAAGATTTGGTTTTCGAATGAAGACTGGATCAAGGCCACCGATCCTCACCTTATCTCCTTTATTTCATCGACTTTCCGGAGCATTTAGCCGACTATTTCCGATATTACTGCACCTCCGGTTCGGGCCGCTTCGGATCTACAGCACCCGGGAGATGTCCCACTCCAGCATCTAATGCCGGATTAGCGTAATCTACTTGATTCGATTAAGCGGCAAGAGCAAAATTATTTTCGCCAATTATTTGTTTGGATATTATGATTTACGGGCCAACAATCCAATGCCCGGCATGCTTACATACCTCTTCTGCCCGCTGTCAAAACCGGTCAGCCCCTTGTATGTACGAAATGCAAAGGTACGATATTTTGAGTTTGATTGTAAGGCAAAAGGCCATTTTATTTTTTAACTGCTTACCATTAGCTTCTTACCGCTGACTAATCTCTAATTTTGCAAAAGCCAGTCTCCAGGTGCTAAATGCCAGTAGCTATATCAAATCACTTTCAATTGATGTATAGTGGAACAAGGATCCTCTGCATCAAAAATAAAACTTCCGGCAACCAGAACATCGGCACCAGCCTCAAAAAGTAGCTTTCCGGTGGACAGATTTACTCCTCCATCTATCTCAATCAGCGCATGTGCCTCTTTTTCCAAAATTAAACGGCGCAATTTAATCACCTTCTGGTAGGTATTATAAATAAATTTCTGTCCTCCAAAGCCTGGATTCACAGACATTAAAAGAACAATATCAATCTCATTGATAATATCTTGCAATACCTCAACAGGAGTATGCGGGTTCAGGCATACCCCCGCTTTCATCCCCTCATTCCGGATTGCTCCAAGCGTTCGATGCAGGTGGTTGCAAACTTCGTAATGAACCGTAAGAATATCGGCGCCGGAATCTCGGAATGGCTTAATGAATAAATCAGGATTAACGATCATCAGATGGACATCCAGCGGTTTTGTTGCAATTTTTTTGACGGCCTGAATTACAGGAAGTCCAAAGGAAATATTTGGAACAAATACCCCATCCATCACATCAAAATGAATCCAGTCGGCCTCACTCCGATTAATCATGAGGATATCCCTGCCAAGATTGTTAAAATCGGCAGCTAAGATTGAAGGTGAAATTTTCCGGCTCACAGATTTGGTTTTAAAACTTATAATTTCTGATTATGGTTCAAAAGTAATTCAAAACAGCGGATTATTAATACACACCAATTCGAAAAATAATTCTGAAAACTGAAAAATAAAACTCAAAAAGTGTTGTATAACCCCAAATTGGCATATTCTCATTTTTGCATATCTATCTGTTATATAGTTTATTAATTTGCCTATTTTCGGATTATTATTATTTAGATCTAATAAAAATAGCATATTTGGATGAAATTTGATAATATTGTCGCTTTGTTACAAAAAGTAAGAGAGATGGCATGCAACGGATGCAATACAAATATTAATACAGACAGACCAGCAATGCTTGGCACATTTGACTGGATGAGTGATTTGCCTGATACGTCACATGAAACAAATATTGTTGAGATTCGGTTTAAGGGGACACGCAAAGAATTTTACAGAAACGAAAACGGTATTCCTCTCAGGAAAGATGATTTGGTGGTCGTTTCGTGTAATCCGGGTCACGATGTTGGTGCAGTATCGCTCACAGGCAGGCTGGCCGAACTTCAGTTTAAACGCAAAGTAAAAAAACAGGAGCGTTACGAATGGAATAAAATTTACCGAAAAGCGACTCCTGCCGATGTAGTTAAATGGGAGGAGGCCAAGGCACGTGAGAATAAAGTGATGATCCGTTCACGACAGATAGCCAACCAGTTAAATCTGAACATGAAAATTGGTGACGTGGAGTTCCGCGGAGACAATACAAAAGCTATTTTTTACTATATCGCAGATGGACGGGTCGACTTCAGGGAACTGATCAAACAGTATTCCCGTGAATTCATGATTAAGATTGAGATGATGCAGATAGGAGTGCGTCAGGAGGCAGGCCGTATCGGGGGTATCGGTTCCTGCGGGAGATCCCTCTGTTGTTCAACATGGCGAACCGACTTTTCAAGTATCACTTCGGATGCAGCTGTTAAACAGGGCTTATCGCCCAATGCAGAAAAGATGACGGGTCGTTGCGGCAAGCTCAAATGCTGTCTCACCTTCGAACTGGACCAATACCTTGAAGCGCTTGCAGATTTCCCAAACGAGTTGCTTTCGATTGAAACAGATAAAGGGTTAGCCCGCCATCTAAAGACAGACATTCTTCAGAAGAAAATTTGGTACAAATACGAGCACAATGTAGGGCAAATCTTTGAACTTGGTTTGGCAGATGTAATCAAGTTCCTGAATATGAATAAACACGGAGAACGACCTTCGATTGATGGTTTTGCCGAAAAAGAAGAACCTAAGGTTAATATGATGAATGTTGGCATTTTAGATCAGAAGTTCTTTACAAAACCGGTTCTGGTTAAAAATTCAAGGAAAACCCCGGGGAGATTTCATGGAAGACCTAAACTTGCAGATCGCGAACCCAAAGTATAATAAAGTATCTGCAGCAGAAAACAGAAGTTTTTAAATTTAACATTATAATGCCTCTTTACAATTCCGTTGACCGTAAAATATTGAAAGAAAACCTGATTGCTGAGCCTTTTGTCAGGAAAACAATTTCGTTATACCGCTATTTTATTATTGAAAATCCCCAGGAATTCAGGGATAACATTTATCGCGAATGGACTGAATTGAACTGCTTTGGCCGGATTTATATTGCCCGGGAAGGAATTAATGCGCAGATGAGTGTTCCGCAAGACAACATGGTGGATTTCCTGGAGGCACTTAAAAATCATGGAAAATGGTGCAAGATAAGGTATTATGAGCGTATGAAGTCAAATGATCTGGATTTTGAGATCTCGTTCCTCGAAGGCGTTCTGAAACAC
>CAIOOC010000566.1 GCA_903859795.1 uncultured Bacteroidia bacterium | reverse complement strand
TTACTCTCAGTCAGTTGTTAAAAATGATAAGAATAATAATCCAATTAAAAGGAGTGATAAGAAATCGACCACTCCAGAGCAACTCTTTGATGTACCGCCTGATTCTGCGAAGCCCTCCTGTTTTTGGTGGTGGTTTAACAGTTTAGTTGATAAACAAGGGATCACCCGCGATTTGGAAGAGTTTAAAAAGAAAGGGATGGGTGGCGTTACCCTGGTGTGTACAGGAAATGACTATGGTGTTGCTGAAATGCCAAGAGGTCCGGTTTTCCTCTCTCCGCAGTGGTTGGAACTTTACCGGTATGCCCTTGGAGAAGCAGCCAGACTCGGTTTGGAAGTGGGTGTCAATTTTGGCGGTGGAGGCTGGTCGATGGGAGGAGCATGGATTCCCCCTGAGTTAAATTCCAGATGGTTTGTCCAATCAGAACTAACAATTTCTGGACCTCAGTTATTTTCCGGGAAGTTGCCCGTCCCCGATCCCCGTGCCGGGTATAAATCTCCTTATCATGGCAATGTTAGTCATTATATGACCTGGTCAAAGGATAAAATGGACTACCGCGTGAATTCAATAGTAGCTTACAAGGAAATTGAAGGGAAGGGCGCTGGATTAGGAGAAGAAAGAATGAAATTGCTTGATGCAAAAAGCAACAGGCTCGATGGCCCATACAATGTGCCTGCACCTGAAGTGATGGGTGTCCCGCTGAAACCGTGGAACCCATATCCTGACGATAAGCCAATTGCAATAGCTGGTGTGGTAGATTTAACATCAAAGGTAAAAGATGACGGAACTTTGGCTTGGAATGTCCCACCGGGAAAATGGACCATTATTACTACAGGTCATGTAGCTACCGGAGCTGATGTAAGATGTATACTTCCGGAAGTAGGATATGTTTTAGAGATTGATTGGTTAAATCGGGCGGCAACTGACTTCCATTTTAAAAATCTTGGAGAAGTTCTTTTGAGGGAAGCAGGTTCACATGCCGGAAAAACACTTAAATATTTTGTAACCGATAGTTTTGAAGATGGTTATCCCAACTGGACAGAGAATCTCTTAAAGGAATTCAAAAAATACCGGGGCTATGCCCCAACACCATATCTACCGGTATTTGCTGGCAGAATAGTCGGGAATGCAGAAATCTCAGACCGGTTTCTCTATGATTACCGGAAAACTGTGGCAGATTGTTTTGCGGATAACAGTTTAGGACGACTGGCAGAGTTATCCCATCCGTATGGCATAAAAATTCAATGCGAAGCAGCGGGACCAAGTTGGTCAGGGACTGTCTGTATGGACGGACTTAAAAACCTGGGTCGATGTGATAATCCAATGGGAGAATTCTGGAATGAACCTGAGGGAGTCGTGAGAGATGGTCAGAATTTGGTCGGAAAACAAACAGCCGCAGCATCACATATTTACGGTAAGAAAACTGCCTCTGCTGAAGCTTTTACCGGTGGCAGCCACTGGCAGCAATCCCCCGGAATACTTAAACCGATTGCCGACCGGGCATTCTGTGAGGGGATTAACCGGTTTGTATTTCATACCATGACTTCAACCCGACCAAAGGATGGGCTTCCCGGCTATGAGTATGGGGCAGGAACACATTTCAACCCTAATGTTACCTGGTGGCAACAAGCAGCTGGACCCTGGCTCAACTATGTAAACCGGTGTCAGTCATTACTGCAGAGCGGTTTATTTGTTGGAGATGTACTTTATTATAATGGAGATTGGGCTCCGAATATTGTCGATATTAAACATACTGATCCGTCACTTGGCAAAGGATACGATTACGATGTCTGTAATGCGGAGGTATTGCTTACAAGATTGAGTGTGAAAAACGGAAGAGTTGTCTTGCCCGACGGAATGAGTTATCACTTACTTTCTCTACCTGACATAAAAACTATGCCTGTGGAGGTGATCAATAAAATAAGGGAACTTGTTGAGGCCGGAGCAACTGTTATTGGTCCAAAACCCGAACGGGACCCCGGATTACTCAATTATCCGGAATGTGATATTGCTGTCAGAAAGACAGCAGAATATTTATGGGGAAATATTAATGGCACTACTATAAAAGAAGGAAAGATTGGTAAAGGACGGATTATCGATGGCAAAACATTACGCGAGGTTTTATTGTCCGATGGCGTACTTCCCGATTTTGAAGCAGTTGGTACTGATGGATCCGCATTCATTGATTTTATCCACCGTACTACACCGGAAGCCGAAATATACTTCATCGCTAACAGAAATGAGCGGATGGAGACGGCGAAAACCATATTCCGTGTTGAGGGTCGAAAGCCCGAGTTATGGGATCCTGTCAGCGGGAAAAAGAGGGCGCTTCCCGAGTTTGAAATACAGAATGGACGAACAGTAATCGCTTTGGAATTCAAACCTTACGAATCAATGTTCATCGTGTTTCCTAAGGTGGGCTCCGGAACTCTGGCAAAAAATGTCAAAAACATCATCCATTTAAAACCTGTTTGTGAACTTTCCGGTTCGTGGGATGTGCAATTCAATAAAGAATGGTTTTATCCAACTGATGGTCTTAATCAGGAGCAAGCCTCTGGTTTGTTTAATTTCAATAAATTGGAAGATTGGAGTATACGTCCCGAAGACGCCATTAAACATTATAGCGGTACTGCTTTGTACTCAAAGGGTTTTGATATTTCCAGCCTTTCGGTTCCCGATACAAAAGAGGTTTTTCTTGATCTGGGCTCCGTTAAGGAGAGTGCCAGGGTACGTCTAAATGGCAAAGACCTTGGCGTAATATGGTGTTATCCTTGGCATGTGGATGTTTCATCAGCATTGAAAAGCGGCAAAAACAAGATTGAAATTGAAGTTGTCAACCTTTGGCCTAACCGCCTGATTGGCGATGTTTCATTACCTGCCGGGAGAAGGAAAACCAATACAAATGTGATAACGTACAAACCCGACTCACCTCTATTACCTTCCGGCCTGATTGGGCCTGTAACGTTGCAGGTGAATTTAAACTAAAAATAAGATCATGCGATATTTCTGTAAATTAAAGGCAATAATCTATATTCTGTTGCTTTCGGCTTTATGGGGCAATGCTTTATATGCCAACCCCGGGGAGCTAAGCAAGAATTGTAATAGTGTTTCCGCTGATGAAAAGGTAACCGGAAATAAGGATGTATCTGCTAAGAGCCTCGCTTATAAACAAATGCATCTGGGTCTATTCATCCATTATACTTATGCCGGAAAGCCATATCAATGGGGATCAACACTATGGGCCGACACCTCAAAAGTAAAAAGCCTTGATGAATTGGCCGATAACCTTGATGTAAATGATCTGGTTGCTACTGCAGTATCAAT
Organism: uncultured Bacteroidia bacterium; assembly: GCA_903859795.1. Lineage (GTDB taxonomy): Bacteria > Bacteroidota > Bacteroidia > Bacteroidales > Prolixibacteraceae > JAAFHB01. The sequence continues at coordinate 3,602 of CAIOOC010000566.1, read as the reverse complement.
GCGGGCGCAATATGTTGTTTTTACAACCTTTCATGCCAATATGAACGTGCTCTATCCAAGTGACGTGATGAAGCTTCGTTTACCGGGTCACTGTTCAAGCCGTGATGTTATAAGGGATCTTATAAAAGCGTTGAAGGCGAAGAATATTAAGTTATTACTCTATTTTCATCCAAGTGACGGACATGATTTTACCAAAGAAGACCGGGAACGTGCAGGGTGGAATGATGGTGCTCCATACACCCGATGGAACGATTTTGTGAATGAGTTTTTCGGTGAATTACTTGATAAGTACGGGAAAGATATATCCGGCTATTTTATTGATGGTGGCCTTCCGGAACAAGTGGACGCTACTCGGCTGAGAAAAACAATAATTGATCGTTATCCTGAATCATGGATAATTCAAAACAGCGGCAATAACCCCTTATGTGCCGACTTCTCTGCAAACGAAGATAATATGGTTCCACCCTTTCCTGCTATAAGTTGGGTAAGATGCCAACGAATCAGCGGAGAGTGGTGGGCAAAAATAAATAACGTCACTTTCAACCCTGAAATGGCTTACCGTTATACGATAATCCAGGCCTCTGTATGTAACAGGAGCGGAGGGGGCACCTGCTGGTCTGCAGGCCCTCACCCAGGAGGAAGATGGGAACCGGGTGTCCGCACTTTCTGTAAGGATTTAGGCAGTTTTATTGATAAAGCAGGCGAGACACTTTTCGGAACACGTCCGGGTAAAGCATACATAACAAAAGAGGGTCAACCCTTATTAGGGACTCAATATGTTGCCACCGAGTCTCCTGATGGAAAAAAGACTTACCTGCATGTTTTTTTGCCTCCGAAAGGGCAAAGTATAGAACTTAGAGCGCCGGCAGATAAATGCCGTTTTAAATCAGCCTGTTTATTTTCCAACAATCATACTATTGATTTGAAACAAACAGAATCGGCTGTAGTTCTGACTCTCAAATCAACAGATCATTGGGATGATCTTGATACAATTATTGTTCTTGAGTAGGACAGTTGGGCTTGCTGAAAAAGTTTATCCAGTTTAAGCAGAAGGCATAAATAATTAGTTAAAAGATTGTGAAAGTGAAGATTGACATAAAAAAGAGCTTTAATGGAATTTTTATCCTGCTGTTCTTAACTTCTAAGGGGATCTTTGCGGAAAAAAATTCAATAGTTGTAATCCCTGACAGTGTCGGAATTACCGCAAATTCTTCATTTACAGAATTTCCAGACAATCCATTGCATGATGCTAGAATTGTCTGGCATATGAAAACCCTTCGGGCAAATGAAAATTATCCGCTCGATTTGAAAATGAATGGCCATGTGGAATTGGGTCAGAAGATAGAGGGAGACGATTACGAACAGTCTCTAAAGAGGGGTGGAGATGGTTTTGTAACTTCACTAACCGAACAAGGCTACTTGTCTCTCGACATTAACAGGACCAAAACGCTGCGTTCTAATGACAATGCGGTTAGCTTATATACGCGGGTATGGATTGGTCCGGAGGATAATGGCACCATTTTCTTCTCCGATTTTCTGACGCTTGCAATACATACAAACGGTTTGGCAATAGGCTTTTTGGGTATGCAAACCCCTCATGGTAAGGTCTTCAGGGAAATGCCTTTATGTATTCTTCAACGGGGGTGTTGGTCAGACCTTATAATGCGTGTTGGTAATGGGAAACTTGATTTTTTCAGCAACGGAATTTTGATAAATTCCATTCCTGTTAATCAGGAGCTGTGTTCCCCGTTTGATGAGGAATTGCAGATCGGTGCGTTTATGTGGAGTGGGCCAGACCTTTATGAGTACACACCCGCTCCCACCTTCCGTAAAGCCAAAATCGACATCGTGGCGTTGTGGAACCGCACACTTTCTGATAAACAGGTTGCTTTCCTCAGTGGTGTTGTTAGCGTGAAAAGTTCGGGTGAAAAGAGATCCATCGATCAGGCAATCCTGGATTATAATGCTTTTTTTGACGCTTCGGTAAACAAGGATACAGCTTCCTGCAGAAAACTGTGGAAATCGTTAAAAAATCTGGCAAATCACGATCCATGGCGTCCGGCTTATCATCTGACCCAGCCCTTCGGGTGGATACTGGACCCAGCAGGGGCTTTTTACTACGAAGGTCGCTACCATGTTTTCTCCTACAGGAATATTTTCAAGTTGCTTAGGTATTGCAGCCTAGATCATTACATCAGTGATGATCTGGTACACTGGAGTGAGTGGCCTGTCGGTCCGATGGCTGACAGTAATCTGGATGTTTATGGCATTTGGCTTATGAATCATTTCATCGATGATCAAGGTGTCCCGGGTGTAATTTACACGGGCCTTGGAAAGCAGGGTAAGTATGGTGTTTTGGCACACAGTTCCGATGGCCTGGTTTCTTACGGGAATAAAAAGGGTGTCCTGACCAAATATGATCATGACGGGCACGTCTGGAAAGAGGGAAATACCTGGTATACGATTATATCCAGGATGCAGAAAGGCACCCGTCCCGGAAACCTGGGTGACGCTGTAATGCTTTGGACATCACCTGACCTTGAGCATTGGCAGGAGAGAGGTGAGATCTTTACTCAGCCAAAAGAGGTGAATTCTTCCAGTCAGGGAGATAAAAATGGCTTTATGGAATTCCCTTACCTCCTTTCTTTCGGGAATAAAGATGTTCTCATGCTGGGAGGACACCCTGTTCGTTATTGGGTGGGACGATTTGATAGGCAACAGCTTAAATTCATTCCGGACACGCAGCACGGTTTACTTCTTGACTATTCAAACCCATTTCACTGTTTTAATCCGCTGTGTGTCGATCAAAAGGGAGCAGGGGCGAAACCAAGACGAATTATAATGGCATTGTATGCAGACCTAAATGGCGATTTTGAAGGATTACCCTGGTATGGGGTCCATGCTATGCCCCGTTTAATTGAATTACATGGAGATCATCTTTGTCAGGAACCGGTGCCGGAGATGAAATCTTTAAGGGGTGAACATTTCTCCAAACGAAACATTAAAGTGTCGCCAAAAACTTCAGGATATATAAGTAAACACGGTGATACCGTAGAAATTATCGCAGATTTTGAACAGGGGGATGCAAGTTGTTTCGGTCTTAAAGTACGCCTTTCACAAGATGGGACCAGCTTTGTCAGGATCTATTTTAATACTCTCACAAATGAATATGGGGTTGACGGCAGTGTGCCGGATACCCATAGAGACCTTGGCGTAACACCAGGACAAGGTCGGCCTTCTTATATTAAAAAAGGTCAACCCGTTCGGATGCATGTGTTTCTTGACAAGCTATTATTGGAGACTTTTGTAAACGGCCAGACATGTACCATAGCAGCCAAGGAAAGGAATGCTCGGTATGATGGAATTGATCTGTTCAGCGAAGGGGGAAACGTGCAATGTACCTGTTTGGAGATATGGAATATGAAACGAAGTAATTAATAATAGAATTGTAAGCTTATAATAAAAAAGGAGGTTGAAATGGTTCATAAAATTACTTTTCCGGTAAAGATTTTTGCGTTTCTTCTGACAATATCATTTTATTCTATCCGTGAAACAACGGCCTTAACATCCCCGGAGAATTCTGTAAAAAGGGATTTTTCGAC
>CAIOOC010000565.1 GCA_903859795.1 uncultured Bacteroidia bacterium | reverse complement strand
TCTCTCCAATAGGGAATTTCCCCGAAAAAGAGATTGTATATCGCGATCAGCTCACAATTACATATAAAACCTGGAGGGAACGTGTACACCGTCTGGCCAACATGTTAACTTCAATTGGTGTTAAACATGGCGACACAGTTGCTGTAATGGACTGGGATTCGCACCGGTACCTCGAAGCCTATTATGCAATTCCGATGATTGGTGCCGTTTTGCATACAATAAACGTGCGTTTATCCCCCGAACAAATGATGTACACGATCGATCATGCTGAGGATGATGTTATTATCTGCCATACTGATTTTCTTCCACAACTTGAAACTATCAGAGGGAGGATTTCAGAAGAGATGAAATTCATTTTAATTGATGAAGGGGGTGAAGTTGTTAAGCACCATTTCCATTTTGAAGGGGAATATGAACAATTAATGGCCGCAGCATCTCCGGAATATGATTTTCCCGAATTTGACGAAAATACAAGGGCAACAACATTTTATACAACCGGGACAACAGGCCTTCCAAAAGGTGTGTATTTTTCACACAGGCAGTTGGTTCTTCATACACTTGCTACGACCGCTGCTCTCGCAGTTCCTTCGCTCCAGGGACGGTTTCACAGCGAATCCATCTACATGCCTATCACTCCGATGTTCCATGTTCATGCCTGGGGAGTCCCTTATATCGCTACCTTTCTGGGTACCAAACAGGTTTACCCGGGGAAATATGTCCCGGCGCTTCTGTTAAAACTCCTGGTTACGCACAAAGTGACGTTTAGCCATTGTGTTCCGACAATATTAAATATGCTGTTAAAAGAACCTGGATCGGTAAACTTTGACCTTTCGAAATGGTGCTGCATCATTGGAGGTGCAGCACTGCCAAGGGCTCTTGCTATTGAAGCGTTAAAACGGGGGATCGATGTTTTTGGAGGATACGGAATGTCGGAAACCTGTCCGATACTCTCTCTTGCCCGGGTAAATCACGAAGATCTGGATCTCTCTTATGAAGAACAGGCTGACATACGTTGCAGAACAGGAATTCCGATCGGATTGGCGCAAATGCGCGTTGTTGATTCCGAAGGAAATGATGTGCCAAACGATGATAAAACGCCTGGCGAGATAATTGTCCGTTCACCTTATCTTACACAGGGGTACCTTAAGGATCACGTTCATTCAGAAAAACTCTGGGAAGGCGGATGGATGCACACTAACGATGTTGCCTGTATAAATGACAAAGGGAGTATCCGGATTACAGACCGGACAAAAGACGTTATAAAAGTTGGTGGAGAATGGCTTAGCTCTCTTGAAATAGAGGATGTTATCGCCAGACATGAAGGGGTGTCGGAGGTAGCAGTAATAGGTGCTCCTGACAATAACTGGGGAGAAGTCCCATTGGCTATCGTGGTTCCCAAAGAGGGTGCCCTTTTTGATGAGAGGGATATCGTTCAGATCGTTAAAGCAAGTGTTGATTCCGGTGTTCTGCCCCGTGAGGCAATAACTCTTAAAGTACAGAAAGCTTTACTAATCGATAAAACAACAGTCGGGAAAATTAATAAAGTCGCTCTTCGTACCAAATTCCTTTAAAAAATAAAAATGTACAGAATTCTGATTGCTCTTTGCATTCCACTGCTTTTAAGCTTTAGCGGGAATGAACCAGTGAGCCATTCCAACGATTTTGGGGCTTACTATACCCATATTGTCGCAAATGACGAATTCGAAAAAACCTCAAGAACTGGTGATTACAGCGATATTATCGTTGATCTGGGAAAGGGAAACGGAAGATTTATCTTCTGGAGAGGAAGCAGTTATTTACCCTACTGGGACAACAAAAATGGTGAAAAAACATTTGCTGACGAAATAATTCCCCGGTCAGGCAACGGATCTAAATTGATGCCCGATAAGGTAAATTCATTTTCGGTAGTCAAAATCATTGAAAATTCTCCGGAAAAAGTTGTAGTCCATTGGCGCTATCTCCCTGTATTTACCGGCCAGAACCCATTGAAGGGTAAAATTGCAACCAATTTTGTAGATGAATATTTCAGTTTCTCACCCGATGGGAAAGTTACGCGGACAATCAAGGCTGGCAACTACAAATTTGAGGATTGGGCTGATCCAAAGTTTGAATATTTACAAACCTTTAATGTATCGCCAAATGGGATCTCAAACATACACATTACAAAACCCATCAGGTCGTTAAAAGCGGAGAAGACTGCCGGAAGGGCTTTTATTGCCGGAAGTGCATTTAAACCTGTTGCCTGGTTTAAATTTGATGAGGCTTACGGCGATACGACCCATGAATATCTGGCAAAATCTGTGATTCCAATTAATGGATCAAAGAGCTACTGGCGGCAGGGAATCTCGGGGACATCTCTCCAGTTTGATGATGTCAGCACCTTCCTTTCACTTCCTGCCAAAAATGTTCCAAGACCCCAAACTGCAATCACTATTGAAGGTTGGGTTGCGATCGGCGCATATCCCTGGAGCTGGTGTCCCATAGTTCAGCAAGCGGATGATATCCCAGAAAATTCTGAATTAAAACAGGATAAAGGGGTGACATCGGACACAAAAGATGGAGCAGATAAAAAGATTCAAGATAAAGGGTATTTTTTAGGTATTGACGGACATGGCCATCCGGGTATGAAAATCTCCGTTGGAGGGAATTGGGAAGAACTTACTTCGGATATTCACCTTGAAAGACGATTATGGTATCATATTGCAGGAACTTACAGCAAAAATACCGGAAAGATTACCCTTTATGTTAATGGTAAATCTGCCGGAGAGAAAACGGTAACCAGTCCCGAGAATATTGAACTCTCATCCAAAAATTTACAAATTGGCAGGGGAAAGGAGAGGCGCCCCGTCGATCCGGTAAGAGCAAGTACATTCCCTGGCAGCTATTCTCTGGACGGATTGCTTGATGAAATAAAGATATATGATATAGCTTTATCCAATGAACAAGTTAGGCAATCGTTTGAAAATTATAAAACGACTCCGGAAATACGAGCTTCAGCAGATATGCCGGCCAGGGTATTGCCTTCCGGAGACAAAAAAGAAACATTTGGCGCTCAATATTCAGCCCTGAACTATTTTGATACCTGGGACAATCTGTTCAGGTTTACCAAAGGGGCAGATGTGGTTGTGAGTTTTGATAATAACCCATCCAAATTTGTATTTTGGAGAGGTGTCAGCTACATCCCGATGATCGTCAACGAAAAAAATGAATGGTATAGTAACGAATTTAATGAAACGTGGGGAAAATCCGGGGGTCAGGGATGCCAGGAACCTATGTCGGACAAAAGCTCTGCGTTCAGTCATGTGAGGATTCTTGAGAATACACCCGCCCGTGTGGTTGTACATTGGCGCTTCCCGCTGCTGGATGTTGAACATATAATGGCAAACTTCGATGAGAAAACAGGCTGGAGCGATTGGGCTGACTGGTATTATTACATCTATCCCGATGGTGTGGCAGCAAAAAAGATGCAGCTTTGGACAAACGGGGAGAGAAACCATGAATGGCAGGAGTCGATGGCCATCTTTGGTCCGGATCAGCATCCGCATCAGATCATCGAACGGAATAAAACAATTACAATGTTGGCGGAAGACGGGAATTATAAGGTTTACGACTGGAAGGATGCTCCTCCTGCAAATATTCAGGAGCCGGCAAATTCAAATATTCAACTGATCAACTACTCGGGAAAGTATGATCCGTTTACAATCGCAACAAAATTTGAATCAACAAACGTTTACGGTGGTGAGCTTACTCCCTATGCTGTTTTTTGTACCTGGAATCACTGGCCAATTGCCCAGATGCCTTCGGACGGACGGTATGCCTCCTACTCCGACAGAACCTCCCACAGTTCCCTGACCCATGTTTTCCTCCCTGTTTTCAAAGAGGCAACCGGAGATAAGCCCTTTTATGAAAAAATCATGTTGGAGGGGATGTGGAATAAACCATCTACTGAACTCATTCCATTATCCAAATCATGGACACATGCCCCTGACCTGATCAATCTAAAAGGAGGTACAAGCAGCTACGATATTGAACAACGTGCCTATGTGATTAACATTCAGGATGGTTCTGTATCATTTACAGTAAACGCCAGTACTGAAAGTCCCGTTCATAATCTTTGTTTCGTGCTCAAAGGATGGAACACCCGTGGCGACGCAAAGATTACGGGAAGCGATCATATTAAACAGGGAACCGTGCGTGACACGGATGGAAGCTATATGAAAATTATTTATTTGGAACATGAAGGAATTAACCCAATTTTAATAACAATTTCAAGGATTTGAAGATC
>CAIOOC010000564.1 GCA_903859795.1 uncultured Bacteroidia bacterium | reverse complement strand
TGAACAATTAAAAATTGCCACCAAAACACCATGTCACCAAATAAGCACCAAAAGCTTATACCTTGGACATATCTTTGGTGAAATTTTGTGTTTTCGTGATTTGGTGGCATTTTTTTCATTAACTTAAGGATCAAAGTACTAAACCAAATTGTTCGCACTACTTAGTTTTTAAGACCGATATGGGTAACTTTAAAAAGCTGATACAATTAGATACTGCCGGTTGGATTGCGATATCCGGTTTGTTGATATGCGTTGTAAGCGGAGTTATACTTGCAATTCCATTTGATTTTACCCGTCCGCACCAATCTATCTCAGAGTTGCTTATTTTCAATACTTCAGGAACATTGGTAAGAAATCTCCACTATTGGGGTGCACAGATCTTCCTGATCTTTACTATTCTGCATATTTACGATCACCTCAAAAAGTCGACTGAAACAAACATTAAGAATAAGAGAACGTGGCTGATCCTGTCAGTTGCTATAGCCATCATGGGTTATGAAATGATTTCCGGTTTTATCCTCAAGGGTGATCAAGGGGGAATTCAGGCCCGACGGATTATTGCATCGATGCTCGAATCAATCCCCTTTGCCGGAAAAATGTTGAGTTCAGCTCTAACCGGAACAGAAGAGAACTGGCAGATCGTATATATTCAGCATGTGGCTACTGGAACGATCCTTTTGTTTATTGCCGTTTACGAGCATGTAAAAACAGTTTGGCCCAAGCAACGAACGTTTGTTCTGGTTTTTGGAATCGTTTTGGTCATCAGCCTCTTATTTAGGGCTCCTTTAGGACAGGCCGAGAGCAGTCAGATCAAGGGTCCGTGGTTTTTTATCGGGATACAGGAAATCCTGCATTTTACAAGTCATCCCGGATACGTGGTGACACTTTTTGTCTTGGTGTTTACATTGTTTTTCTTGATGCCTGAGCATTCAAAACAAACCCGGATTGTAATGAAACGGGTGCTGTTAATATTAGGTATTTTGTATCTGGCTATGACTTTTTTCGTCCTCTTATTTCGGGGTGAGAACTGGCAAGCACAAGATTGGAAGGCTTTTACACAATCAGATGAGAAGCTCCTTATTTTTGATCCGGTTAATTTATTTAAAATTGGCACTTCAACTTTTACTGTCGAGAATCAAAAAAAGGAGGGTTGTCTGGTTTGTCACGGTTCTATGACAGGATTGGCCGAATCGCACAAACCAGCGATAATAGGTTGTTTTGCCTGCCACAAGGGTGATCCGTTTTCTTCTGATAAACTGATTGCCCATCAGAATATGATTAAAGTACCGGGGAATTTTTCGAATGTGCGGCAGACCTGCGGAACGCAAAATTGTCATCTGGATATTACCGGGCGGATGCTGAATTCGTTGATGACCACACAGAGTGGAATTGTCGCTGTTGATAAATTTGTATTTCAGGAAACCAGATCGCTGAACGATACATTTCACATTAAAGATCTTGAGCATTCGGCAGCCGAAACACATCTGCGGAACCTCTGCGCCGGTTGTCATCTTGGAAATGAAAAGATTACTACAGGGAATGCAGGCTGGCTTGAAAGGGGAGGGGGATGCAACGGGTGTCATTTGCACTACAATAATCAGGCAACGGCAAGTATGCAACGGATGCATACCAAAACTACAGCAATAGCTCCGGAAGTTCACCCGACCATTGATGTTCAGGTTTCAAATGACCGTTGCAAAAGTTGCCATAGCCGGTCAGGTCGTATTTCCCTGAGTTATGAAGGATGGAACGAAACGACACTCAAGAGTCAGGAGGTCACCGATTCGGTTCATTTTAAAGTTTTACCCGATGATCGTGTGGTTGAATATATTCAGGCAGATATTCATCATCTGAAAGGGATGGCCTGTATCGATTGCCACGGTTCATACGAAATCATGGGTGATGGTAAACACGCATCTCATAAGGAGGAGGGAGTACATGTTCAATGTATTGATTGTCATCCTATCGGAAAACCAAATTCAATAATTATTGGCAAACTTGCTGATCGGGAATCACAGATGATTGCCTTTTTGCGTAAAATCGATCCGAAAACCAGTGTGGTTGTGACGAGCAGGGGCGGGTATCCGTTGATGAATTCAAAGGTCGATTCTTCCGGGAATATTTCCGTTACCGGAAAGCTGACAGGTAAGAATCACCTCTCAAAGCCAGCTCTGCCGGGTTGTACGAAGGTTAAGGGACACAGCCGATTGAGCTGCGAAACATGCCATACTTCATGGATACCGCAGTGTATCGGGTGTCATAATGTCTTTGAAAAAGAGACACAAGGATTTGATCTGCTGACTAACAAAAAGACCACAGGAACCTGGGTTGAATTTGCCGGGAAGAATTTTGCACGCGCTCCTCTCCTTGGGATCAGCGGGGAAGCCGAAAGCAAAGTTGTAACGGTAATGCCCGGAATGGTTTTGACTATTGATCAGGAGTCTTTTGAAAAGGGGAAAGGTGGAAGCTTTCACCGTTTATTTGCTCCGGCCTCAGGTCATACAACAGTTCGTGAAGGTCGTAGCTGCAAGTTGTGCCATAACAGCCCGTTAGCTCTTGGATATGGAGATGGGGAATTAACTTATACGATCACTGGAACCGCCGGAAGATGGGGCTTTGAGCCTAAATTTGCATTAATTGAACACGACTCTATTCCTGAAGATGGCTGGACCGGATTTTTAAAGGAAGCTAAAAGTCCGAATTCAACCCGTCCGGGTTTAAGGCCTTTTACTGTTAATGAGCAAAAGCGTATCCTCGAGGTTGGAAGTTGCCTAACGTGTCACGATGGAAAATCAAAGGTTATGGAGTTAGCGCTGGAGGATTATTCAAAAATCCGTTCTCAACGAAGAAAGCGATGTATTTTGCCAACCTGGTAAATTTAATACTGTTTCAAGCCTGGAAAGGTTAGTTCAGAAAATAGGGTCTGAAAGCCCAAAACCCTTATATTTATCTACTTAATCTAAGTTGCTCCCATGGATACTCCCACGCCAAAACCTCATTTACCTTATTTTTTAAGATCTCCGGACGATAAATTAATTATTAACACGAAGACTTGTAAAAGCTTACATAACTCATAAAAATAAATGACTAATAACAACTATTTTTGTGTCTGATTAACTTTTAAAAACCATTATGAATCAGTTAGATGAAATAAATGGCGGGGTAAGTCGCTGTTCAGCCTTCGATTTTGAGCAAAGCTGGTACGAGATCTTAACCGATGAGGAGAAAATATTGATCGATTCCAATTCGGTAAGCATTGATTTTAAAAAAGGGGAAACAGTCTGTAAAAGAGGAGCATTTGCCTCACATATCTTTTTCCTGGAGGAGGGTCTGGTGAAAGTTTATTTGGAAGAGAAGACTAAAAATCTCATTATCACCCTATATAAAAAAAATAGTCTCCTTGGCTTATCCGCGATTTTTAATGGAAACGATAAATTGCCCTATTCAATCGCAACGTATACAGATTCCAGCATCAGAATGATAGACATGCAGATTTTCAAACAGCTATTGATGCAGAACTCAGGATTTTCGTACCATATTATCAATCTTCTTAACGAAAGTACTTCTCAAATATATGGCCGCTTTTTCTCATTGACCCAAAAACAATTACATGGGCGGCTCGCTGATATACTCCTTTGTTTCTCACACAGGATCTTCCTTAGCGATTCTTTCGATCTCCCGCTTTCACGGGCTGATCTGGGTGATCTGACAGGAATGTCAACAGAAAGTGTAATCCGTATTATGAAGGAGTTCAAGGATGACGGCTTGATTGATATGCATGGTAAACAAATTCATTTACTGGATATTGGTCGGCTGGAGCGGATCAGTGAGTTTGGATAATGGGTCATTTTGTAACAGGATCGGGAAATTGTCGCATTTGACATTTAAACACCTTCAACATAACGTTTTTTTCACGCAAAGCTGCAAAGTCGCAAAGTTTTATGCCTTAGCGTCTTAGCGCCTTTGCGTGATTCTTTAAATCTCCATCTGTGGGTTTGAACATCTGTTAACCGGTTCCTTCTTCCAATAATAAATGGCCAAAATCAGTCGGAGTATTGATGTTGATGAACAGATTTGGGGTATTGCACGGAATCTGTGAATCAACATCGATGAACTGGCAGGATGCTGACCGTATACATCCATTCAACCGGTAGTTGCCTTTATCGATAAACTCCTTTATTATGCCAATGGATGATTTTTTGTAGATGCCGCAAAGGGGTTCGATTTTTCCATTTTTGTGAATCGGGACTGTAATATCAAATGGTGCTGATTTTGCAACGAGAAAACCGATCATCGAAGTACTCATCAGGGGCATGTCGCACGAAAGGAAGATATTAATCTCCGTTTCCGATCTTTTAAGACAGGAATAAATGCCAATTATAGGAGCCTGATCGGGTAATTCATCGGGCCAGACTTCACATCCGGTAAAATCATATATCATATTACCGGAACTGATAACTACCATGTCACACAACGGTTTTAATGCATCAATGGAATATTCGACCAGTGGTTTTCCGTTGAGTTTCATCAGCGACTTATCTTCCCCCATTCTGCTGCTTCTGCCGCCGGCGAGAACAATTCCGGTAATCTTAGATCGATTCATTTTGATTTGAATTCAGAATTGTATTGTTCTTTAATTAATTACAACGTTCAACCCACTCAGGGTTGTGAGCTATTGCCCTGTCTTTTTCCTCCCGTTTTCGCAAGCTCACCGGTGGCTATTCACATTAAACCACTTCATGGTTTGAAAAAGGCTACCTATGAAAATAAGGTTAAAGTGTTGAGAATGTTCATATGCTACTAAAGTAGTCAGGGAAAAATAAGGTTTTTAAATTATAATACTGGTCTTATCTGATGGAATGTAAATAATATCAACAATATACGTCATAACAATCTATAATCCTACATCCTAATGACCTACATCCTGACGACCTACATCCTGACAACTTAAAGACATGCAACCTATCAGCTAAAAGTCTACAGTCTAATAGCCTATCAGCCTATCCCCCCCTCAATGTTCATCAATATTATAAAGCATCCTAAATGAGTGTTCCACAGTTTTGAAAATTTCGTCACTGTACTCTTTAACTGCTTTCGGATTACCGGGGAGCACATAAATCAATGTTTTTCCAGCAACACCTGCAACGCTTCTGCTGATCAGTGCATTGGGAAACTGCATCCCGTATTTTACACGGATCATCTCCATGATACCGGGTATCTCCTTGTCGAGAAGGGCTTTGACAACATCGGGAGTGATGTCGCGCGGACCAATTCCGGTACCACCTGTTGTGAAGATAATATCTGTATCTTTTTCTATCAATGATTTCAGCCGCGCTTCAAGTTGAATTTCATCATCCGGGATAACAGAGTTTTCAATTGTTGCTGAACGTCCCACTTCCGAAAAAAAAGTTTCCGATAATTTTCTTAAAAGAGGACCGCTTTTATCTTCGTAGATGCCCTGGCTTGCTCTGTCACTCAGAGTAATGATATGAACACTGATTACTCTGGGGCGGTATTCCAGAAGGTCGCCTGCCTTGAGTTCTCCATCCCCGATTACCCTGCAAAAAATCCCTTCCTTCGGCATTACGCAATTGCCGGTTTCCTGGAAGATGCTGCAATTTGCTCCATGGCATTTTTTCCCGATCTGGGTAACTTCGAGGAGGAGTTTTCCGTATTCAAGCCGGTCAAGCGGTTTCATCCTGTAAAGCGGAAGTCCTTCAGTTGTGATGTTTTCCGCAAATTCACCATAAGCAAGTCTGCGGCCGACTTCGTGCTCTGCCTTGTCGATACTCTCCTTGCCAAGTAAGCTTACCTGTCTGTGCCACTTCCCGGAATGGGCATCACCTTCTATCCCAATGTTAGTCAGGAATATTTTTTCGACCGGAACTTTAATAGTTCCCTTCTTTTCGGAAACATTCACCGAGAGTACTTTTATATTTTCCATT
>CAIOOC010000563.1 GCA_903859795.1 uncultured Bacteroidia bacterium | reverse complement strand
GTGAGCATCGAAATCTTTTCGCCATGCAGTTTCATCTCTGCTAGAACGTGGGTAGTTACCCTTTTCACCTCTTTGTGTACCGACATAATTTTAGTTTCTACAGTGATTTAAACAGGTCAAAAGTAGAAAAATCGGCGGATTTCCGGAACGTATGTTTTTTTTCATTCCGGAAACCCGCCATTTTAACATTAGAGATTATACCCGAAGGAAAATCTTTTTCTGATACAAATAATACAAAACCAACCATTCTATCACTATTGAACCCAGAATTACAATCCATTCTCCCATGGGTTTAGAGAGACAACCAAGGAAGAAATGGGATGCGTGATCGAAATCAATGATTGAGTGACCCAGGTATATTGTTATTGAGTTCATTCCTATTACTTTGAAAAACAATATTTTATACGAGAACACTCCATGAGTCCAATCTTTTACATCAATCGAAAAGTAAAATAGTGATAACAGCATTGCACTAATCCCTGCGGCAAGCATATTAAACGGTACAGTCCAGCAAGCCTTGATGATTGGATAAACAGGTGAAAGAATAAGTGCAACAGCGATCAGCGCTGCCCCGCCTATTGCCAGCGTCGCCGCTTTCTTTTGTGATGCAGGTTCGCCGTCACGCAGGATTGATCCAGCCAGGGCCCCCATCAGGGTCACTGTAATAGCGGAGACAATACACAATAAGCCTTCCGGATCATAGATAGTTCCGTGTAGTCTTCCCGGCATCAGCATTCGGTCAATATAGGCATTCATACACCATTGCTGATCCAGTAAAAGACCGGCACCATGACCAGGAACCGGAATTGCGAGCTGCAGGATTGCAATTCCTGACATAATGCCAATCAACCAGGCAATCCGTGTTTTAAATGATTTAGTATATAAAACAATGGTAGCAGCAAACAAATATCCAAGTCCGATTTGCCCCAGAACACTGGCAATACGCATATCCGAAAACCCGTCAAAATCGCGTCTTAAATTGCCATTGTAGATAATCCCTAAAATTACCAGGAGAATCCCACGTTTAAGAATCTTATGGAACAACGATTTACGATCGACACCTTGTTCCACTTTAGCAGTTACAGCATAAGGGATTGCGACACCGGAGATAAACATAAACATCGGGAAAATAAGATCTTCAAAGTGAAAACCCTGCCAACTTACATGTTCCAGCTGACCTGCAATCACATTCAGCCAACCCCAGTCAGTTGTCTTAGCCAAAGCCGCAACCAGGCTTCCTCCCCCAACTATCCATAACATGTCGAATCCTCGCAATACATCCAGCGATTGTAACCGGGAGGATTGCTTTACTTCACTCTTTTTTGTCTTCATTGATGATTATTTATGGGATTAATATAGTTTGTTCAAAGTTATATATTTTGACTTAAGGTGCAAGTTTGAGCAATTTTGATTTTAAAAAAATTTAAAGCTATATCGTTTTAGTTGGGAATTGAGCTTGGTTGATGGCTTCTAACAGCCACCCGTCGCGGAATTATGCATCACTTCGATATTCGATCTTTCAGACAATGGGCAATATCTTTCGGGCCTACTTCTCATTCCTAACGGCTTCTGTCGTTTTGTCACAAAAGGTGACAAAGGTAGAATTGGATTGGAAACAAAATATGCCAATATTACCAAATAAAGTGATTTCTCACTCTTGGCACAACGATTGGTGAGATAAGAATAGTCGGATAAATTTATTGAATCAACAGTTTAAATATAACTATACAAAATGGGAAAGATTATTGGAATTGACTTAGGAACAACCAACTCCTGTGTTGCTGTAATGGAAGGCAACGAACCGGTGGTTATCCCCAACAGCGAAGGCAAACGTACTACACCGTCGGTTGTGGCATTTGTTGAAAACAGCGAACGCAAAGTTGGAGATCCTGCTAAACGCCAGGCGATTACAAACCCAAGTAAAACGATCTCTTCAATAAAACGTTTTATGGGTGAGCCGTACACTAGTCTGTCAAAAGAGATAAAGAGGGTACCATTCTCTGTTATTCAGGGTGATCATGACACGCCAAGAGTGAAGATCGATGATCGCTTTTATTCTCCTCAGGAAATATCGGCTATGGTTCTTCAGAAGATGAAAAAAACTGCCGAAGATTATCTGGGTCAGGAAGTGACAGAGGCAGTTATTACGGTCCCTGCATACTTTAACGACTCTCAGCGTCAGGCAACCAAAGAAGCGGGAGAGATCGCAGGCCTAAAGGTTCGTCGTATCATCAATGAACCTACAGCTGCTTCGCTTGCCTATGGTCTTGACAAGATGCATAAAGATATGAAAATTGCCGTTTTTGACCTTGGCGGGGGAACATTCGATATCTCAATCCTTGAATTAGGTGATGGCGTTTTCGAAGTTAAGTCGACCGATGGCGATACCCATCTTGGCGGTGATGATTTCGATCAGGCAATTGTTGACTGGCTCACCGATGAATTTAAAAAAGATGAAGGGGTTGATCTTCATAAGGATGCAATGGCTTTACAACGTCTGAAAGAGGCCGCTGAAAAAGCAAAAATCGAACTCTCAAGTTCAACGCAAACAGAGATCAATTTGCCTTATATAATGCCTGTTAACGGAGTGCCAAAGCACCTTGTCAAGACTTTAACACGTGCAAAATTTGAACAATTATGCGATAAGCTGATCAATGCAACGATGGAACCATGTCGCAAAGCATTGCAGAATGCAGGGATGACAATCAAAGATATTGATGAGGTTATTCTGGTTGGAGGGTCTACCCGTATTCCTGCGATTCAGGAAAAAGTACAAAGCCTTTTTGGCAGAGTACCATCAAAAGGTGTGAATCCTGATGAGGTTGTAGCTGTCGGAGCAGCAATACAGGGTGGAGTTCTTTCCGGAGAAGTCACCGATGTTTTGTTACTCGATGTTACTCCGCTTTCGTTGGGTATAGAAACTATGGGTGGTGTGATGACAAAACTGATCGAAGCCAATACCACAATTCCAACAAAAAAAGCAGAAACCTTTACCACAGCTGCAGATAGCCAGCCTTCAGTCGAGATCCATGTGCTGCAGGGTGAAAGACCAATGGCATCAGGAAATAAAACGATCGGCAGATTCCACCTTGACGGACTTCCACCAGCACCACGTGGCGTGCCTCAGATTGAAGTTGCCTTTGATATTGATGCCAACGGTATTCTCCATGTTACCGCTAAAGACAAGGCAACCAACAAGGAGCAATCAATCAGAATAGAAGCTACCACAGGTTTAACTGACGAAGAAATCAGGAGGATGAGGGACGAAGCTGCTGCAAATGCTGAATCCGATAAACTGGCTAAAGAAAAAGTTGAAAAGCTGAATCATGCAGACACGCTGATTTTCCAGACTGAAAAGCAATTGAAAGAGTTTGGAGACAAACTACCAGCTGATAAAAAAGGTCCAATTGAGGCTGCTCTGGAGAAATTAAAGGAAGCCCATAAAGTTCAGGATCTGGCAGGTATTGATGCTGCAACCACGGAACTAAACGCTGTTTTCCAGGCAGCATCACAAGAGATGTATAATGCCGCCAGTGCTCAGGGGGGACAGGGAGCTCAGAGTGGACCTCAGGGTAATCCGGGATCTTCACAGCAGGGACCTAAAGGCGACGGCGAAGTTACTGATGTTGATTTTGAAGAGGTGAAGTAGGAATTTTTCAATTCGACAATTGTTCGGTAAGTGAATTTAAAACCGTACAAAACCCGAATCAAAGCACCATAAAATCTATATATAAGAGTCTGCTTAATTTTAGAGCCCGTTTCTTAACAGAAGCGGGCTTTTTTCTACCTTTTAACCGAATTGATTGTCCGGTATCCGATTAATTTATCGTACCGCGATGAGAAACTATGATGGTAAACGAAAACCTCGTAGTCATTTTCAGTTTCTACATGACTCCCCTCGAGCATCGTATTGTCAATCCTGGTATCCCCGTTTTGAATATATACATATTGGTAATCGTAAAAGCCCTGTTTGATCGAAAGAGAGGCTTCATACCGCTTCAAATCATAATTCCAGATCATTTTATTAGAAGGAAGGCATTTCCAGTCGGATAGTTCTCCAAAAACATAAATATTGCCGCCGACAAGCGGTTCTGGCATCTCAAGTGAAAAACGGACCTGAATATAATCAGATTCCAGGTCCGGATCATTTGCCCTGTTATTTTTCACAAGGTAACGCCCATTCATGTCATTTTCGGTCAGGTAATCATTAACCCGCCGAATCTGATCTGTACGTAAAGTAACCTCGTAGACAGGGTCTTTATATTCAATATTCACCACGCCTAAACCGTTTATACGGAGGTCCTTGGTATCAAAATTCCGAAATTCGTTTCCCCCTGGGAATACATTCTCACGATTAAGGTCATATATAAGTTGATTATCTCTTACAAACAAAGGCTTAAGATTCAGGATGCAATTATCTTCCCTGTTATTCTGCATCAAAACAACTTTTACCTCCGTCCGCGGATCGAGAATGGTTAAATGAGAATAATCTACTGTAAAATCAACCTCCTGATCACGCCCCCGGTAACCTTCAAAAGTTGATTTTTTAACCTCTCCCCGAATTTCAGTCAGTGGTTCCAGCACATAAAAACGTCGGGTCAAAACAGGTGCATCCCTTTTTCCCTCCTCAAAAACAGTGAGAATATAATTCCCTGAAATCAAAAAATGAACCTGCTCATTTGGAAGTAACAACTGGTAATTGGTATATCTTACAGTTGTATTAACCGATGCGGCATAGTCGTTTACGGGGTTATCTATAAACCCTTCCATATACTCCGCCTGTACTAGTCGTGAAGGATACCAGTCGACATCACAATGCGTTATCGTATACGAAAAATTGGTCGTCCCCTCTGCCAGCTCATCGAATTTCAGAAGAAGTTGCTGGTCGGAGCCAAGATCGTAAACCGGATTTGAGAACTCCCATCCTTTCCGGAAAAACTGTACTGTACGGATATTCTCACGAAAAATAGAATTTGTCAGCGGTCCTGAACCGTTTACCGGAGAAGCCTGGATGACACCAACTGGGTATATCAATAGCATTACTCCCCCAATAAAAATCTTTAAATTCCGGAAACGACAGTGCTGTTTATTTGACATATCTCTCTAATTGTTAAATTTTTACAGCAAAATTCGGGCAGATAGGTTTTGAATCGAAACAATTTCAATCATGTTTTTGACTGTTACGTGATTCATTTTGGTACCAGCTCATTACGAGTCCTACAACCTGGTTATAATTCTTAACCCCCTCTTCGATATGGTTTGTTTTAAGATAAGCATTATTTGCAGCAGTCTGAACCTGATCGAGTGTCCTGTTTTGTAGCCCCTGCCAGTGCCTGCGCTGAAACCGCAGATCGCGGATGACAGGTTTTTCAATCTTTCTGATGTAGTCTTTTGCATCCTTTAAACTGGCAGCATCAGAGAGAAAATATACAAGTAGATTCACAAACCCTGAATACTGTAAGCGCTTGTCCGCAGAAGTTGTACAAACAATAAATGCTGCCAGATTTGCCTCTGCTTCGTTGGTGATTCCAAATTGATGTGCCTTCTCATGTGCCAATACATATGGATACTCCATCGGAAGAAGGTAGTAATTGAGATGAACTTCATTGAAAAATGGTCCAAAATATCCGCTAACCCCCGATTTTGCGAAGAAGGAGCTAAACAACATCGTCTTTGGACGGCGTGTTCCACCGGGATAACTAATCCCTAAGGTTTTACAGTTTTTATGGTATGACTCTTCAATTAAAAGATCTATTTCCTGATAATCGGATGGTAGAATCTGCACATAACCGGAATTGGTGTGTAAGATCATTGAATCGAGAATTGAACGAAAAACCGTTTCATCAGTTTTGGGTTTTTCCCATCCTATCCGGATTTCAAGCTTTGGCCTGAAATAATTAAAGCCCCATACTATATAAAAGAGGGTGTATAGAATTGCCATTGACTGGGCTATACGCAGAATCAGCCAGCTCAGCTTTGCCCTTCTAAATGCAACTAGTACTACGCCTGTAATTATTAACAAAATAACAGCTATCCAAAAGATATCCCATAAAGAGAAAGGGATCAGGTTACTAATCCAGGAGAACGTTCTCGCCACATTTGGATAAAATCCTTTGGAATAATACGATTCAACCAGTTGCGGGTTTCTTGCCGAAAATCCGACTGCTAAATAAGCCAATGCGGAGATTATGAATGGCCAGAAAATCAGAATAATCTTTGTTATCCTGATTTTAGAAATTATAACCTTAACCTTACTTATCATTAAAATGCATAAAATATTTCCTTGTAAAACTACAAAATCATTACCAATGTTTAACTTTGGGGGATGATGAATGAGCAACTAAAGTTATCCGAATTAAACGGGCGGGTTAAAAAAGCCATTGCGGAGAGTTTCACAGCACCTGTATGGGTTGTAGCCGAGATTTCGGAATTGAAAATGAACCGCAACGGGCATTGCTACCTTGTACTTATTGAGAAAGAGGAGAATGGCGATGCTATTATTGCTCAGGCAAAGGCAACAATCTGGTCATATACTTTCAGGATGTTGAAACCATTCTTTGAATCAACTACCGGTCAGCTCTTGACTGAGGGAATTAAAGTGTTGGTTAGTGTTTCTGTCGAATTTCACGAATTATATGGCTATAGTCTGAATATCCGGGATATTGACCCAACCTATACTTTAGGTGATATGGCCCGGAGGCGACGTGAAATAATTTCAAGATTACAAAGCGAAGGTGTTGCCGATATGAATAAGGAACTTGAGCTCCCCCTGGTTCCTCAACGAATTGCAATTATATCGTCACCTACTGCAGCTGGCTATCAGGACTTTGTTGATCAATTAGTTAGCAATCCTGCAAAATACCATTTCTATACCAAACTGTTTCCTGCTGTTATGCAGGGAAATCAGGCCGAATTGTCAATCATTGGTGCATTGGAGCAGATTTATCTTTATGAAAGTTTTTTCGATACTGTGGTGATTATCCGTGGCGGAGGTTCTCAGGCAGATCTAAGTTGCTTTGACAACTATAACCTGGCTTATTTTATCACCCAGTTCCCTTTACCTATAATAACCGGAATTGGTCACGAAAAAGATGATTCAATTGTAGATATGGTAGCCCATACACGGCTTAAAACGCCTACTGCCGTTGCCGAATTTCTGATCAGTGGGATTACCCGGTTCGATTTGCAGCTTGATGATTTAAATAGCCGTTTCACAGCTGAAATTGAGGAAATACTCCTCTCTGCAAATAGCGATATTGAAAGATACTCCAGAACCATTATACCCATTGTGCGTGAAAGAATCTCCAAAGTAAACAGTCGGCTCAACCAAACAATATGGAAATTTGATAACCATGTGAAGATATTTATTCAAAATCAGTCGTACCTGTTAACAAGAACAGAAGAATCGTTACAGCATAAATTCAAGAATTTTGCCCAGCAGCAGCTCAGAGTACTGGAGCGAAACACACGACTACTTTCCTCATCAATCGTAAGGATTAATCTGATTAACAAAGATATACTCAAAATAAAAATCCAGCGGTCAGAGAAACTTGTGCGGAATATCTTGTCACAAAAGATTCATTTTCTTGAATTATCAAATCAAAAAGCGATGTTGATCAATCCGTCCGGCATACTCTCGAGAGGCTATTCAATTACAACCTATAACGGACGTGCGTTAAAAGATACTGACAGAAT